>JALYGW010000020.1 GCA_030776915.1 Thermoproteota archaeon | reverse complement strand
GTTTTTGACACTTTTTCAAAGATATAGCCTCGGACTATTGCCACTGGCGTTCCTTCGGCCTTGCCCATTACAAGCTCGGCCGCAGAAGCTATCTCGTCTGCCACTGCAATCTCAGTTACTCTCAATTTTCTGCCATACATGTCATATGTTCCGATGTAACTCTTGATCGGGTTTATTCCAGCTATGCCTATTGCAACATTTGTTTGGCCGTTTCTAAATGTCCTACCAAAGGTGTCGGTTATGATCACTGCTATTTCTTTACCGATCTTTTTCTTTACCGCATCCTGGATCCTGCTTGCAGACTCATCGGGGGCAACTGGCAAAAGTACCGCCATATCACCCTCCACATTGCTTTGGTCCACGCCAGCATTTGCACATATAAAGCCATGCTTTGTTTCTGATATAATTATGCCATTTTTTGCACGCAAGATTTGTATTGATTCCTTTAATATCAGCTCCATCACGCGTGGATCTTTATCATGCTCCTTTGCCATCCTAATCGCCTTTGGCGAAGGATGAATGCGGGCAAGGTCTGCAATGCGTCCTTCTGCTTTTGATACAATCTTGTGTGTGACAACAAGAATATCACCATTCTGGATTTCTATTTGACTATCAGCTATTGCTCCAAGGATCACTACGCTAAGATCGTTGTATAGCCTAATGTCATCTGAAATTCGAATAGAGGTTATTTGTATCAACTGCAGTGATTGAAATAGAGGAGTTAAAAAATGAGTTGGTTGCTAATGCCTCCTGCTTGCTGCATTTATCAATACGGCCTCACCAAAATTTTTTTTTAACAAGTTCAGGAGTAGGCTCAGGTCACGCTTGTCAATGGAAACATCGGCCTTTTCTCTCACCATGTCTACAGGACAGAATCCTACCGTGTAGCCAGCCAGAGCAAATAACTTCAAGTCATTGGCACCGTCTACCACTACCACAGTATCTTCCTTCCGGATGTCCCATTGTCTTATCGTGGGCCTAACTGCAGCTGCCTTGTCTGATGTGACATTCATTATCAAATCCTCCAATTTGCCATCCTTGAACACTAATTCGTTAGAGAATACCCTATCGATTCCAAGCTCCTCTTTCAGCCTGTCTGTGATTATTGTGAAGCCGCCGGATATAGCAATCATTTTCCATTCCGCCTTCTTGAGCGCAGAGCAAAGCTCTTTGGCGCCCGGCATTATTGGCAGGCTTTCGCCTATCTTCTTGGCGTCCTCGTAGCTAATCCCCTTCAGTGCTTGCACTCGGCGCCTGAGCCCCTCTTCCCAGTTGATCTCTCCTCTGATGCCGGCATTGGTAATATCCCAGATCTCTTTCTCTTTTCTAGGACCCATGACCTGAGCTAAAACTGGAAGGTACTCAGCGTTAAGCAGAACACCCTCCACATCAAAGATAATCAGCATAGTAGTTGCTTATGCAAAACAAATTCCCGTCAGTATATTAAGCTTCTCCATGTATTTTTTGCTATTAGTAATATATTATTATTAATGCGCCCTTATCGTCTTTTGTCTCTTGTTGTTAAGGTAGTCTGTCAACAGTACTTTGTCAATGTCCGCAGGGTTGATGTAGTATGATCGCCCCTTGACATACTTTTCCATTTCATTGACATACCCAAGCAAAGAATCCTCTTCACTGATCATTATAGTATCAATTTCAATATTTTTTGAGTGAACTTTTTTTGCCTCCACAATAGTACGTTCGCCAATATACTGGTCGACTTGTCTGTAGCGGTAGCAAAGGTACACAAGCTCCCCTGATGCAATGTCAAGATTCATACTATGATCATGCTTGACAACGTCAAGGGTCTCCCGTTCTGGTGTGTAAAAGTGGGAATAGGGTCTCTGTGACATTATTTTGTCCTGCTCACTTTTGTCATCTATAAAGCACGCGCTGGGGTGACCATCCGTCACAAGTACTAGGCGCTTGTTAATGGCGCCGTCTTTTTGCAATATCTTGTTTGCCAGCCTGAACGCGGCCTGGTAGTTAGTATAGTGCAAAAAGTCAGAGCCGGGCTCAAAGGTCTTTAGATAAGGTACGTCATACGGTGCCACCTTAGATGCAAGCGCGCCAAATCCGACAATATAGACTGAGTCTGAGGGAAAGAAATTACGGTTCAGCAAATAGAGACTCCAAAGTGCACGCTTCGCGGCCTCAATTCTGCTCATGTCTCCATACATTGATGAATACCGCATGGTGGAGCTGAGGTCGATACAGTACACTACTGCGACACGCACATCCTGAATTGTTTCGTATTCTTCAAAGTCATCCACATCAATTTGGAGAGGTAGCTTTAGACTGCCACCATCCTTTACCGTGCGCTGGATTGTGTTTAGCAGCGACTTTGGAACATTAAGCAACCTAACGTCATCACCCGGCTCATACTTTTTAGTAGTATCCAGCACAAGTGATCCCGATCCAAAGTTCTGTGATTCATGCGTGCCGTATTCGCCAGCCTTGAGGGCCTTCATTACATCACTAAGTATCTTGCCACCTATTGCAGTAAAGCCCTTAGCGCTAAGCCACTTTGGAGAATCCTTTAGATAGCCCTTTTGCATGAGGTATGCAACAAAGGGCATGCCATAATCGTCTCCGCTTTCATTCCTTGAATCGGCCAGCGATCCCGAACTCTGCTGTTGTTGGCTGAGTTCCTGCTGTTTTGAAAGCGATGACATCATACCCTGAAGGGTCTGCTCAAGCTCCTGCAGGCTAGGTGTTTTTTCCTTTAGTGCCTCTCTTCCTATTACCTTGAGCAGTTTGTCTAGCATATTGCGTGGGAGCTCACGCTGACCTTGGCTGCCCTGCCTTTGCTCCTGACTCTCTTTATCTAGTGGAAAGTATATGAATTTCTTGCTGCCTAGTGCAGGATTATGCGAGGTCATAGATGTTATTATCCTTTTTGTCCAAGATTGGAGGCTGAGTGTGCCGCAGGCCTTCAAGTATCACCTCAGTCATAGATGCCGTGAACTCCCCGTTCAAGTCCTCGCCCAGTGAGATATTGTCTGTCTTTATTCCACGATGCAGCGTTTGCTCGATCAGGTGTTTTTGCTCTTCTTGTACTCTAGTAATTGTTTCGTTCACCGCCTGCTTGAGTGCAGGGAACTTAGAGAGCTGTGACTCATAGTCGGAGTCGACCCTCTTGTCACCGTCACCACCAACTATTGTTTGCGAAACTTGGAAAGCCTTGTTCTTTGCAAAATCGTTCTTGACTTTTGTCAACTGTTCTGGCGCTAGCTTTTGGATGTATTCAAGTGACACTTCCTTTAGCGCGCTTTCTATTATAGAATCAAGCACATTCTTTCTGTTCTGGCGAGTGTCTTCCATTTCTGCAAGCTCAAATTTGGATGACTGGTGGATGCAGTGGATGTCACAAAAGCGCGGAATTGCTTTAATGCCATATATAATGGAGCGTGTACGTTCCGCTTCTCCTACTATCATCTCCATCGAATGCACCGACATTCTAACGCTGACTCCCTTATCATGGTTTACATCGTGGTGTACACGAGTCATCTGTGTTATCTTAGCTATCGTTTTTATCATAAATACAGGCAACATAACGTTCTTGGTATCTGCAATCTTTGCTTCTTGAACAATGATCAGCATCTCGTCTTCTACTGTCTTGGGATAGTGGGTGTCGATATGGCTTCTCAACCTGTCAAATAACGGCTCAATTATCTTGCCTGAGTGCGTATAGTCAATAGGGTTTGCGGTTGCAATTATTCTTACATCAGGTTTGAACACGATCGGATACGCCCCTGTAGTAAACTTGCCTTCTTGAAGAACACTGAGCAGGGACACCTGCTTGCGTGGATCGAGTACTGGCAATTCGTCAATGCACAATATGCCGTGCCTTGCCTGCAACAGCTGACCTGCAGAATATGACTCGATATTGTAAAGCTCGACTCCCTTTTTGGCTATCTTGATTGCGTCAATCTGCCCAACCAGATCCTTGACTGAAATGTCCGGTGTTGACAGTATGTACTTGTACCTGTTTGCGCCGCTTACCCAGTCGATCTTGGTCTCAAGCTTATTCGCCCGAATGATATCCTCGCATTCTGGCGACACCATGAATTCTGGTCTCGTTCTAGAGATTTCAGTGTCGGTCAGGAGCGCGATTAATTCATCTTCTGGAATTAATACAGGAATATCGCTTGTTATTGTACCCCTTACTATAGGGATTGGCGAGAGGAGGTTATGCGCTATCGCCTCTGCAATCTTGGTCTTAGCTTGCCCTATCTGACCAACAAGTAGCATATCGTGGCCCGACAGGATTGCTCTATTGATGGCAGGAACAACATCGTCGTCGTAGCCGATGATACCCGGGAATGGGTGTTCCCCTTTTTTCAGCTTGGCAATCAAGTTGCTTCGCATCTGCTCTTGAACAGCGACATATCTGTAGCATATATTGAGTAGATCTTCTAGCGTCCTAATTTGCTTATAATCCTCGGGGACGCCTGACATTATTTCACTATACTTTGGTTTTGAAGTATAAGAGCGATGAACTGTTTCCTGCATTCTGGAGCTCATATTGAAGATGGAGATTTTCTTAGTCAACACAAATTTAAAGATTGTTAGAACTCAATTGGGGTTTTTTGATGGCCAGTTCTAGTATTTATGGTTCTCCTCTACGCTTGCTCTTCTACCATTTAAACGGTTTGTCAGCCGGCAAATTTTTTAATGTCAGATTGCTTCCCTCTTATTAAAATTGTTTAGCCACTAGGGGCCCATAATTAGTGTGTAGAATGCTTTGCATGAATCAAAGCACGCCAATATCAAATTTTGATCAAAAAAGCTTGTGAATTCATATTGATGATCTAAGGCTCGTGCAAATGGCAACATTGTAAATATTACAAAGTTTTTGGCCTATTGTATCCAGCATGGTTTTTATTGCGGAATATTGTTTCGTGATTTTGGCTTGTCTGCATCCGACTATAAATATATCCTCAGAATCGCCGGAAAGGACATTGAGGGCGGCAAGAAATTGATAGTTGCCCTTAGTGAAATTAAAGGTGTAGGCTATAATTTTGCTCAAGTGTTGATTCAGTCGCTCAACATCAACCCTAACATGCGTGTTGGTTTTTTGACTGAAAACGATATCCGCGAGATCGAGCAGGCGATCTCTAACCCTGCTAGGACAGGGATTCCACAATGGTACCTCAACCGGAGGAAGAACATGGACGATGGCTCGAACAACCACATGATAACTTCGGATCTCGATTTTGCTGCTTCAAATGATATTGAGCGCGAAAAGCTCGTAATGAGTTGGCGTGGATATAGGCACATGTTTGGGCTAAGAGTAAGGGGCCAGTGTACCAGAACCACTGGCAGAAGGGGCGGAGCAGTAGGAGTCAAGAAAGTCAAGGCGATGCCTGGAGCAGCGCCACCGGCGGGACCAGCAGCAACTGCTACTCCTGCGGGTGGTGGTGGTGGTACAACCAGCCCAGCTCCACCATCAAAGGAGCCAGCCAAGGAATAGACCGTGGTGCTAAATGGGAGATCCTCGTAAGGCAAAGAAAACCTTTCATAGGCCCAGAATGATATGGACCGCAGACCAGCTGAACGCCGAGCTTTATATTATGGGCTCTTATGGCCTTAGGAACAAACGCGAGCTTTGGAAGGCTGAGACGGAGGTCGCAAGAATCAGGAACCAAGCCCGAGCTCTTTTGGCACTTTCAGCCGAACTGAGGGCAGAAAAGGAAAAGAGACTGTTGAACTTTTTGAACAGGCTTGGTCTAGCAAGAGAAGGCGCAACCCTTGATGACATATTGAACCTAAAAATTGAAGACCTGCTAGAGCGGCGTCTTCAGACAATAGTCATGAAAAAGGCCGGCACTACTTCACCCTACCAAGCAAGGCAGATAGTGAGTCATGGCCATGTCTCTATAGGCAATCGCAAGGTGAACATACCAGGCTACATAGTGAAGGCGGAAGAGGAACACCAGATAATGATCCATATTGAAGTCCCCGGCGCTGCTGCTGCAGTGCAGCCGGCGTCGGCATCATAGACTGCCTACAATATAAATTGTCATAATGATAAACCCTACTCAAGACCATGTTTAACGACACAACGTCAATGCATATGAGATAAATGCAATGGGACACAGTTGCCTGCATTTCAGATTATAAGGACGCAATATATCTGCATCACCACTTCTGCACCCAAAACACCTTACCTAAAAGGAATAGAAATACATACACTACCCAGCAGTTGAAATCACATTCTTTTTCCAAATATGGTTCTATTAGACGACACTTGTTAGGCATATTCAAACAGACTAACCACGTAATCGGTGGTCAAAAGTCTGTAACTTTTGGGCATTGACAGATATCTTTGAAAAAGACAAGAAAGATCTGACGGATCTATAGATAGCATTTTTCCATATTTCATCAAACCGGAAATGCCAGTGCCAGCTGGAAAAGGACAGTTTGGCACTCTGATTCAATTAGTAGCGGAAGAAAACACACATGTAACCTTGGACAAGCTTACCAGTATATAGCGAAAGCATTACAAACAGGGTCTTAAAGCCAAAGGCAATTTGACAATATTCATGTGATATGTGGTGAGGTTGACAAAACTCACTATTACAAGAAATAAAGATTTGAAGTATTTCGAAACTGAATATATCAAAGAAAAAAGAGGAAAAGAGACATAGGTGATTTCTTATTGTGGATGCTCGCCTGCTGATGTCCGCATGCTGCTGTTGGAGTACGATCCAATTGGGACATCGGGGAAGCTCTCGCTCATCCTTTGCTCTGCCACTGCGCCTGCCTCTGCAAGTATCCTGTCCACTTCTTCACCGCTTGCGTCGAAGGCGAATGAGGTGTGACCCAGAGATCCTGCGCTCATCATGATGTCGCTGAACACGCCATTGATTTCTCCAAGTTCTCTGTCTACTTCCGGCATTACTCCTCCAATTCCTGTCCTCACTTTTGTCAGTGCGCCCATCGCAGGACCGATTGCCACCATGACATCTCCAAGATCGATAGTGGATTCCAATCTGAGCTGTATCTGTTCCAGCGCGATCTTGAACTGTGAGATCATCTTAGTTGTCTTTCTCACTTGGGCGATCTCGTTTGAAATCATCTTGCCCTGCTGAATGTCATGTTTCTGAAGAGCGTAAACAGTTTGGTTGAAAAGAGATCTTTCTTTGCCTCGTAGTTTCTCCAGAATCGTCTCTAGTTTTTGGTTCTGTGCCTGAATCTTCTTCTTGGCAAGCTCGATTCTCGGTTTAAGTGGTTGTGTTTGGCCGATATTCTGCTTTATCATCTCAGACATTGTTGGTTTATTGTCCTTTATCCAGTTGCTGCTGAAGCTTGTCATAGCAACTAGCCAGCGATAATAGCGTTAAATAGAAACGTCATAATTGAATAACCATCTGGTTATATTTTGTAGACATACTTGCTGCCTACGCAACTGGGTTGGAAAAGCTATTAAATGCAATGATATACGCTAGACTAGCATTATGGGAAGGACAAAGGTGACAAAGAGCGAGGATAGCTCTCAGGAAGAGGGACTTCCCAAATGGGCAGAAGATGAGATAAGATCTGCCCAGTTTGGCCAGCCCGAAGTAATAACAAGGACCGGCTACTTCCTTGACATTTACGAAAGTGATTACAAGGTCGATATCCAGGTCTACGAACAGATGCCTGATGGCAGAACAATCGTTGAGGGTCTAGATGTGCCCAAATCAATGAAGATGTCGGATTTTATGAAGGGCTTTGTATATGAGTACAAGATCAAAGTGTTCATGGCTAGCTTGAGCGCCAAAGTAGTTGAGCTCCTTAAGACGAAGTTTGGCCTTGACATGAAGGCAATATATCGTTTTGAATTGCAGGAGCTACAACTAATGGATGTCGAATCTGACCTACCTGCTGCGTCGTCAATATCCTCTTCTCCAGGAGAAGAGGATAATGACGACGCATGAGCAGTGAAGGTGCTGGCACTATATATTGATCCCACTTAGTTCACTATCCACGGTAGCATATGTACTTGAACCACACACCACCCAATCT
>JALYGW010000019.1 GCA_030776915.1 Thermoproteota archaeon | reverse complement strand
GATCTTGGTTTGCCATTATGATCAAACACCCTTCGCCTAAAGTCATCGCCCATCTGCTCCGAGACTTTTACAAAGGCATCCTGCATGTCGGAAGCCTGTATCGAGATCTTTTTCTCTCCCTGTCCTTTGTTCAATACTGAAGGAACTACAAATTCAATCTTTACCAACATTATCCCCTTATAATTGCTGAAACTTCTGCTGCATCAGGCTTGACAGTATTTAGTTTTGGCAGTAGACCTATAACCGCTTCTGTAGCTTTCAGACCATTGCCCGTGACATAACAGACGATGCGCTCGTCCTTCTCTATCTTGCTTTCTTCTACCAGCTTCCTCAATACTGCAATTGACACGCCGCCTGCAGGCTCAGTGAAAATGCCCTCTGTCTGAGCAAGCAGCATAATGCTGTCGACGATCTCCTGATCGTTTGCCTCTTCTGCAAGTCCATTGTACTGCTTTAGTCTTTTCAAAACATAAATACCATCGCCGGGGTCTCCAATTGCCAAGCTTTTCGCGATTGTCTCTGGACGCTCAATAGGGATCACCTCGTCGCTATTGTGCTTGAATGCATCAACTATAGGCGCACAGCCGCGCGGTTGTGCTGCAACTACTTTCATATTCTTGGGACTGTCGATCAGACCAAGCGAGTGAAGCTCTTCAAAACCCTTGCATATCGCGTTGAGCATGGCACCACTTCCTACCGGTATTATCAGGCTCTCTGGTACCTGCCAATCCATTTGCTCAGCAACCTCATAGGCAAGCGTCTTTGATCCCTCTACATAGTATGGCCTCATGTTAATATTGACGACACCTATGCCTTTCTTATCTCCGATCATAGAAGCAATCCTGTTGGCATCATCATAGGTGCCTTCCACTGCAACAAATTCGGCGCCGTATGAAAGCGCCTGAGCGATCTTGACATGCTCAATGTCAGACGGCGCAAATATATAACATGACAGGCCTGCTTTGGCTGCGTGAGCAGCAGTTGCAGCTGCCAGATTGCCCGTAGATGCACATCCTACCGCCTTTAATCTTGTCTCCTTGGCTCTTGAAACTGCAACGCCAGCAGGTCTATCTTTGAATGAAAACGTCGGGTTAACAGAGTCATTCTTGATGTACAAACTTTTCAGCCCGAGCCTATTGCCCAGCCTGTCTGCATGCTGCAGCGGTGTGAGACCTGCGTTCAGGCTTACAATATTGCTTTTGTTTGCAATTGGCAGGAGCTCAAAATAACGCCAGTATGTCTTTTCCCTTAATTCAAAAGTGTGCCTACTTATGGATAATTCCTTGTATGTGACATCCAGAGGACCAAAGCACTCTTCGCACACATAACGAAATTGTGGCTCATATTCTTTGAGACATTCTCTGCACTTTAGCGATTTGATACTTCCCATGTTTTCTATTCTACCTCAATTAGTATATAATTAAAACTTCTCTAAGCACCATTTTAGTTTTACTAAATTTTTTGCTGGCTATGTTTTGTAATACTAAACGGGATATTGATGCACAGATCATAAGAAGAAGCATAATAATATAAAAATGTGTATATTTAATGAACTATGTTAGTAAATTGTGGAAACAGGACCGATTGCCTGTGTGGCATGCTGGCTTGTCTGAATCTACCATATACAAGATAGAATCCGAGTCACAGTCGACCAGTATACTATATACTGACTGGACATTGCCAGATTCCTCACCTTTCATCCACAGTTTGTTGCGTGACGTGCTCCAGAACCAAGCATTGCCTGTCTTGATGGTGTTGGCAAGGGCCTCCTTATTGGCGTACGCTAGCATCAGAATGTCTTTGGTCTTTCTGTCTTGTACTACTACCGGCAGAAGTCCCTTGCGCTTTTCAAAGTCGATGTCGCTGAGCGATTTGGCATTCATGCCCGTTTGACAATGGGCAAAGGCAGAAATAAATCTAGCCATTTGAGATTCAATAATAAATAGATACAGGATAAAGAAGGCTGCTATGTCAACAGCAACTGAACAGAACAAGGCAATTGTTCGCTGCTATTATTAAGGATTGACAAATTGTTGGCGCAAAGGAGAGAGATCTCTAGATCTATTTGTCTTTTCTCTTTTTTTGCTTTAGTACTTGAATTATGTCCATCTGTTACATTGTATCAAGATTTCTGGTTTATCCTCTCTCTGTGATTTACTTATCCTTTTTGCTATGCATAGGAATTGCATTTCGTTATGTGGACATTGTGTACTTGTCTATTGTAGATTGCGTACACCCATCCCCCCTTTATGGATGCACCAAAAAGATAAGCGAAATGCAACATTGTCTCCTTTAGGTAATATGTATGCGCCTTCAACGGTTATTTCAAAATCAAGAGTTATTGCGGAGAACATTATGGCAGTATCTGCTCTGCGGCTGTCAATTCGATCTTGAATGGAAGCCGGTATGTGTCTTTTGATAAGATGGAAAAGATGTGACTATGCTCGTCGCTGCTGTATTTCTTCTCAATTATGCAGTGCAGACAGAGATATATTCCCCTTGTGTCAAGATGCTGTCAGCGAGGTGGGGAAGCCAGGTTATCCCGGCGGGCTCATAACCCGCAGAGCGGTTTCCACTTTTGCAAAATTGCAGGTGGCCGTAAGTTCAAATCAACCCCTCGCTACTACTTTTTTCAAACAGGAATTTTGTCTTTTCAATGCCGTATCTTTGTAACGGCTTTGTTAAATGCCTGTGTGCTTTTGGTGTTGGGATGTATAATCCAGTTTTGATTCTACGCTCCTGCGGTATCAGAACCTTTTTTGTGTTGTAGTCTTTGTGCTTGCACCTGTCGCACTGATAGCCCTTATTTTTGCCCTCTGACTTCATGCGCTTGCCACATATTTTGCATAATGGGTTCAACATTTCATAAACAGGCGCGAGCTTAAGCACCCGCAAATATTCAACATTTAGAATTTTGGGGTGTTTGGTAGTTCCCTTTCTGACCCCTACACCAATCTCAATGACATCGCCATCTTCAAGCTTGGTTGCGACATTGGCAAGCCCAGTTGGTTCATAGACCGCTGCTGGCATTTCTGCGCTGTCCTGCTTGACCGTAAAAATAACGTGACCGCCTTCAATTGCATATGGCTTGCTACTAACCTTGCACCTGATATATCCTGCTGCGTATGCCTTGATATTGGCGATCCTGATCTCATTATGTAGGTGCATATTTGTACCTTGATTTGAGCGAAAAACTGTCCAGCCCTCTAGCTCTTCTTCTGGATACAACGCATGGAGTGCCAACCCTACTATATCTGGACTCTCACCTCTTATGCCAAAGAAAACTGGATCTGGACTATGCGGTGCAACCAACACACGCCTCTGGTTTGGATCGTAATTGTTGAACGTGTGGGGGTAGGTGTCTATGCTAAACTTAATGACACTTTGCTTGTCTATTACACGCGGCCTGCCCCAGTTCTTCTGCTTTCTGTATGCGATTAGCTCAAAAGTATGATCGACCTTCAGCAGACAACCTATTGCACCAAGAGAACCAACAAGTCCCTGCCCATTGCCAAAAGTAAAATATTGAACACCCGCAGCCTTGGCTACCTTTTCTGACATCTGTCTGCTCATTATGTCGCACATTGCGAGCGCGCTAAACTGTTGAAGCTTTGTAGGTACATACTCGCTTTCAAGGAATGCAATTGCGGGGTTAGCCCCGCTGCCAATGGCGGAACCTTCTTCCACTGCCTGCCTGATATGGTCAATGACTCTCTCTGCAGCTTGCACTTTTAATCGCAGGCAGACTGCGCCATTACCCCTAGTTTTCCAAGGGATATTGGGATTGAGTCTAATCAACAATGGGTAATCTACAAGCTGTGCGCCCTGTTTTTTCTTTAGATGTTCTACTATCTTGAATGCAAGGTGTGTTGTGCATCTGCCCTCACGCGAGTCAGTGTCATCAAATGCAACGTGGAGCGTGTGCATGATATTTGCTGTTGGTGCAGTAGGTATATAGTCGTATAATTCAAGACCTGTAGCCTCTATCTATAATCTATGAGCTAGGATCTAGGCATTCAGCCAGACGTTAGGTTCAAACCAATGCCTTGTGTCATTGAAATAGGTTTGGGATTGCTATAAAGCTCAAGCAGGAAGCCTGTGATTAATAATCATAAATGAGTTTGGGAATCTGTTTCTCAGCAATAACAACAATAGCAAGTCGCCATCCTCCTCCTGTTCTTCTTCTTCTGGCGCTGGTGGTAATAGAGAAGGACTCTGTTTGTCATCCTCCTCTTGAGAGAAAAAGAAGCAGAAAGAGAACATGGTGAAGATGGTGAAGATGATGAAGATGATGATGATATTGTTATCAGGATGATATAGTATCCACTACTCGAATCTTAGAATAACACAATTTGATCACTAATGCTAAATAACTAATTATTACTAAATGTGAGAAGAGGTCTCAAAACAGTTTGTTTGTTATTATTATTAGACCAACTAATTAAACAACAAAGCTGCTAAGTTCCCTGCTTGATTCTCTAATTCAAGAACATTTATAGCTTCCCTCTTTGTGGAACTAATTGGGATGGCGGAAGAAGTAAAGGAAAAAGAAGAAGAGGTTAAAGCAACAACGCCTGAAGAAGCTGCCAAAAAAGCAGCAGAGGTAATAATAAAGCAACTTGAGAAAGAAATTGGTGATAAGCCTATTCCTGACGAATTGAGGGAGAAGCATCTTGGATACAAAAACATCAAACATGTGAGGACATTTATAGAACAAAGGCGTGAGTACTATGCAAAGTTATTTCTGACACAATGTAAGCGTGATCTGAAACTTGAGATGATGGAAAAGGGCATAATACCAAGACCCTCAAAACTAACATTAGGACAAAGAGAGGCAAAAAAAGCAGGAATGGCCGACTACTACAATATCGATGAATCGACACTGATGCAATTATCAAAGAACTAAAATAGTACAACGAATATCCAAAGCAGAATTTAGAAAAGACATAGGAATCCACTAGGGAGAAGAAGCCTAATCTACGCTTCCAAGATTTACGAAAAAGAAGTCATGACCAATATAGTTTGCCGCTGGCATGTACTGGGCTATGACCCCTATTCCTTGCATATTTGAATATATCGCTGTTATAAAAAAGACATAGTGTTTAAATAGTTTCAGCATGGATCGTTGGATGAGTGAATTAGATGCCAGTCGCAATACTTCCTGATATTAGCGAACAACACTGCATCGGCTGTGCACTCTGTGTAGAGATTTGCACCACCCTCGGTCCGGATGTGCTCAGAGTAAAACCAGTCGAAGGATGGAAGAGAGGTAAAGCCTTCGTATTCTATCCCGAAAGATGCATCTCTGACGGAGCATGTATTGGAGTTTGCCCCACAAAGGCAATCTTCTGGATGAGGCCGATGGATTACACGCCAGGACAGCCAATCCCACTGAAGAAATCAGGTCTGTTCGCAAAGGGCTGGGAAGAAGGTTAGTCCCTTCGACAAACTTCTTTTTTTAATTTTCTTCTCTTCAAAAAATTATTAATACCTGTGTTTGCTCGTCTATCATCCAATTGGTCGACTGGGACGAACAGATTAAGGGTCACCTCTTCTGGGTCTGGGGCGGAGAAGAAGGGCTTTTCAAGCGCGGCAAAGAGGGTATGCTAGTCGTCACGGACAGGCGTCTTGCCTTTATCATAAAGACAGACATGACCTATAAAATGCATGAAACCCATTCCCTTAGACAGTTAAAGCGTTTTGAAGCAGCCGATAACATCTTTCGGCCTGCTGAAGGCTACAATCTAGAGCATCTCAAAAAAGACCTTGCCAAGAGCCGTGATAACCTCCAGATCCCATTCGTCCAGATTGTGGACATCATATCAGAAGAAAAGGATTGGGGGACACTTCTTAAGGTGAAGATGAACCTTGGATACAAAGCAAAGGTTTTCAAGTTCTCAATAGTGAAGGGATGGGTAAAATATCCTGCAAAAGATCCACTTGAGTTTCAGCGAATGGATTGGAGACCGCTTATAAACTTGGTAAAAATGTCAATTTAAATTTACTGAGGTACTTGTGAGCAGAACTTATATAATTTATAAAAAGAAAGGCAAGAACATTTCCATCCTGTTAATGCACATTAGGATAATGGACTTAAAAAACTTCTTCATAAGAAGTTCAACTCGTCTGAAGTATCAAAGCTGTTTACGGCTTGTACCGCAGTATTACCTGATGCTCTTTGTCAAGCAAGACCTCTGCAAGGGCAAGTCTGAGATTGTCTCATGAGATCTCCTAAAGATAAAGGAAATACGTACTACTACCGGCACGATAGTGATTGCAAAGTAATATAATTAGGTATCCTGCTGCCTACAGTTCGCATATTGGTAAGAAAGCTATTCGTTGTAGGTGTCGGTCCTGGCTCGCCAAAGTATCTTACCGATGCGGCTAAAGAAGCCATTGTCAAGTCACATTACATCATAGGCTACAAGTATCCGCTGTCGACGATCGAAGCTATTGTTGACAAGAGCAGGCAGCAGGTATTTCAAATCACAATGCATACGCAAGAAGGCGTCTATCAGGATATTTACACAGAAATGAAGGATGGCGAGTACTGCACTGTACCTTTTACAGGCGATGTCAATTTCTCTGAATCGGAGGTTGTCGACAGGCTGCTAGAAATATTTGGGAGCGACAATGTTGAGGTGATTCCCGGTATCAGCTCCATCCAAGTGGCTGCCGCCAAGGCCCACATCCCAACTGATAAGGCTTTCATTGTTACCTTCCATGTGACAGACGACATCGAGGCAAAAAAGCAGGAAATGCTGCAGGCAGTTAGACAGGGAAGGAGCGTAATACTGCTACCTCGGCCTTGGCCAAGAGACAGATCAAAGCACTTTATGCAATCTGAAATTGCAAAATTCCTGCGTACAAGTGGCATCGACACTACTAAGCTGAAGGTTTGGGTCTATGAGCATCTGACGACTGAAAAGGAAACAACATTCAGAGGCACGGCTATCGACCTTGAAGGAAAGGAGTTCAGCGATCTGTCTGCTATGGTAGTAGATCAGACAAAGAGGCAAACATACCTCAATTTCTAGCCGGAGTTTAAATATTAAATTGGACTTATTTTTTGTGTATGTACTCAATACAAAATAAGTCTGTTGGCATTATGCGGGGGGATGACAAGGGCTCAATCAGATATTGCGTTGAATGTGGTGCAAAAATGCCTAAGTCACAGAAGATCTGTCCTGCATGTGGCGAAAGCCCTTAACACCTTCTTTATGTCCTCTCTTTTTTTGTTATAAAATCTCAAAACCTTGGTTTAGATTATTTTAGTGAAGCATCATCTACCGCAGAGATGTTCTCCATGCTTAACGGGCATATTATTTATCCCAACAACTATGTGATAGTGGCACTTGCAGTGATCCAAAGTCCGTAAGGCTAGGTCTTACCTCACTGGCATTCAAGAAGAAGAAGAATCATTGGAAGGTCAATATATGCAAGAGTAGTGTTGTAGGACACAACAGGTGGAATTGTAACAAAATATTTGCTCAGTCGATAAGTCTTATCGAAAGTATTGTATAATGAGGCACAGGAGGCTGCCTAGAAGAACCCTCATGATTCCACTACCTGATCTATGGCAATACTCGCGTCAAGACCACCCAGTTGCTCTATTATCTGCCACTCTATTACTGCGGCTACAAACAATACCCCTGTGGCAATGCCCAGTTCTATCAAAGTCGGGATAGTGTATTTACGCCAAGGTATTCTCTTAAGAAGGTAGTAGATTAGCATCACGCTCCTTGACATGGCAAGGCCATAGACGAACACTTCCATGATGCCAAAGGGCGTTATCAGGAGGACAAGAGGCGGAACTTCGCCTAGCATGGGGGACGAGCTTGCAAGTGCGCTGAAAATTGAGCCGGTTGAAAAACCAGCGAATGCTCCAAATGCTGAGCCTACTGCAGGTATAAACATTATCAGGGTGATTCGGATGTTGTTCAGAAAGATACCGTTCTGGTCGATCCCCTCTATCTGCTTCGAGAACTCACGCAGCAATATCTGGGCTTCCTCCTCGCTCATGGGTAATGCCGCTCCTGTAGAATAGGCAATCAGAAATACAGCTGCACCAAACGCGAGGTAGATGAGGCGCCGCTTGTTGATCTCAAAACGCAACAGAAATGGTTGAATGTGTATGTATAATTAGTTTTGTCATTCTCCCCCCCACCCCCTCTGTCCAACTTTGTCTTTTTATGTGTGCTGAACATAACAATAGCGGTGAACCATTCCGCAACGACAACAAGTGCAGGAAATACTCTTTTTCCGCAGTTCTTTGCAATTGGTAATGATCCTATAGACTTTGTGGTTCAGGACATTGCGGTAATCATGATAGTCGCAGCGATAATGCTTGTGATCACGTTCAAGCTGAAGCAGCCTATGGTCATAGGCTATATTATTGCCGGCATGATGATTGGGCCCTATACTCCGCCTTTCAGCCTTGTCAAGAGTCCCGAGACTCTGAATCTCTTTGCAGAACTAGGCATAATCATGCTACTCTTTGTTACTGGTACTGAATTCCCTATAGCCAAACTCCGCTCAGTGGGCAAGATATCCATAGCTACTGCTCTTGCAGAAGTGCTAGGAACGCTCTTGATAGTGTTTTTTATCGCCCAAAGCATTGGGTTCCAATTTTATGATTCCCTCTTTCTTGCCTTGGCATTATCAATTACTAGCACCGTCATCACGATCAGGATACTGGAGGATGTCGGCCTAATACGCGCCAAGTCGTCTACGCTC
>JALYGW010000018.1 GCA_030776915.1 Thermoproteota archaeon | reverse complement strand
CTACAAAATCAGACATAATTTTATTCTGTGGAGTCCATTTTATGGCTGAGACAGCCTCGATTTTGTGTCCAGATAAAAAAGTCCTCATACCGGACCTTGAGGCTGGATGTTCGCTTGCTTCCACAATTAACGCTCGGGAGTTGCAAGCTTGGAAGGCAGAGCATCCTAATGCATTAGTCGTAAGCTATGTTAACACAACTGCAGAAATAAAGGCCTTGTCTGACTATTGCTGCACGTCCTCAAATGCAGTGAAGGTAGTAAATAGCATCCCTAAAGACAAAGAAGTATTGTTTCTGCCTGACCTGTTTCTAGGTTCTTACGTCGCAGAGACAACCAAGAGAAAGAACATGTACATTTGGCCTGGTGAATGTCATGTTCATGCTGGTATTAGGGCAGAGGATATTAACAAGATGTTCGCAAGCTTCAAAAACGCTGACTTTCTAGTTCATCCAGAATGTAGTTGTACTTCTTCAGTGTTATATCACATATCAAGGGACGACTTGGCAAAGAATGCTCACATACTTTCAACTGAAGGCATGATGAAACACGCAAAAGCATCTGATACAAAGCAATTCCTGGTAGCTACTGAAACCGGAATTTTGTATCGCATGCAGAAGGAGAACCCGGAGAAGCAGTTCATACCTATCAAGTCCGATGCGTTATGCAAATATATGAAAAAGATCACTTTAGAAAAGGTTTACAATTCGTTGAGGGAAGATATCTATGAAGTAAAGGTGCCAGAGCATACTGCAGAGAAGGCGAGGGTTGCAATTGATCAAATGCTAGCTATTTCATAATTTCTAGGCTGAAATCAATTGCCTTGAATGAGTGCGTAATGTAGCCAAGCGAAATAAAGTCAGGTTTCGTCCTCGAGTAATGTCTGATATTGTTTTGATTAATGCCACCTGATAGCTCTATTTTTACCTTGTTTCGGAGCCCCATTCTTGTTATCTCTCTTATCGTCTCTTGAACTTGTCTTGGAGTAAAATTGTCCAGCATGACGCCATCTGCTTCAGCTGCAACCACTGCTAATGCTTCTTCCTTGCTCCTTGCTTCGCATTCAACCTTTATCGACGAGCCAACATTTTTCTTGGCAAGCCTAATACATTTTCCAAGATCAGAGATAAGAACAAGATGATTATCCTTTATTAACACCATGTCATCTAACCGCATTCTATGGGTGGCTCCGCCACCTAAAACGACTGCCTTTTTGTCAAGGTAACGTAACCCTGGTGCTGTCTTTCGGGTCGCCAGAATTGTAACGCCTTCTGCAAGGTCTACCATGCGCCTAGTCTCAGTTGCTATACCGCTCATCCTCATTATGATATTAAGCACTGTCCTTTCTGCTTTGAGGATAGCTCTGGCATAGCCTGACACATTCATAACCACGGTTCCCTTTTCTACTTTTGAGCCATCCTTAACAAGGATCTCGCCCTTGCAGCCACAAATATCAAAAAGCATGGAGGCTTCTTCAAGGCCACATACAATAGCAAAGCGCGACTTGCATAAGATTTCTGCCTTGGCTGCAAGGTGTGCAGGAATTATGTTATCGCTCGTAATATCGCCCGCGCCAACATCTTCTTGCAAAAAATTGGCAAGTATTTCTCTAATATTGAGAAAGGTCTGCAGATCGTCCATCTAAGTGACCTTAAGCGCATATTTGTTGGGAGTGGTAATGTCAAGCGTCTTAGCAACCTGCGAACTTACAGCGTCAAAAACCAGTATAATACCTGACCAGTCTGCGCTTAGGTCCGTTGACTTGCAGTTGGGACATACTTTTCCCGTGGTTATCACTTTGCACTTTCTGCACGCTTTCTCCTTGACCATTACTTCCTTTCCGCCCCTTTTTTCTCCTTTGCAGTAGTTGATTGTTGTTGTTGTTCTCCGCTAGCCTTTGCCTTCTTAATCTCATCAGCAACCCATTCTACGGCACCAAGAAAAGGCTGCCTGCAAGTTATGCCTATCTTGCCCATCCCTGCTCCTTTACCGAGGCTTACAGCAGTTATCCTTGCCCTAATCTTAGATCCGATCTTGAGCGACCGGGCAGTCTGATTTGCTACAATGACTCCCTGCTTGACATCGCTTTTAAGATAGTCGTCAGTAATCTGAGAGAGGTGAAGAAGAGCGTCAGTAGGTCCTATCCTTACAAACGCCCCGAAGTCAGTAATTTCGACTACTTCGCCTTCAATTATTTCTTGGAGCTTGGGATAGAATGCAAGGGCCTTAAAAGTGACTTTGTGATGCGTCGCACCGTCGCCAGCGACCAGCTTGCCAACGGAACTTGGATCAGCATCTGTTATCATAATGACATATCCAACTTCGGGACTGATCATGCTTTCATATTTTTCTTTGAGAATCTGGACAGCCGCATCATTCAGAGAGTGGGTGAGCCTATTTGGAGGAATTCTAACAACATCGCTCATATGCACTATGGCAAACATAATCCAGGCAATCTAGATGGAGAGGTCATTATGAACTTTTTGTCCTATAGAAGGCTTGCTACCTTCTAGCAGGAATTTCACATTTGACTGACGAGTCAGTGATTTCGAAAATGGCATCGATGCCTAGTGTGTGCTTTAGACCCTCATGCAGATAACCCTCAAGAAAGCGTGAGCCATTCTTACCGAGCCTGTGGCGCACCACTATAGCCGTCTGGCCTCCGGGCATCCTCCTTTCATCATAAGTGCCAAGACGGCCGTATCTGCAGACCATTTTCTCGATGTACTCCATCACTGCTTTTTCGGTTGTTTCCTTTTTCCAAAACATGATTGTGTCTGCTAGCACTGTTCGACCAAGCTTTACTCCCATCTTATAAAGTTCTTCTTCACCTAACAAGTCAATGAGAGACGTAAGAACTTCACGATTTATCACAACCATGTCTATCTTTGACTGGTAACGCGTAAATTCGACATATCTACGCAATATAATGCCTACAAGCGCGTTTACCGATATTCCCATCCGCTTTGCCTCTTCGTCAAGGACGCTGAGCACGTCAGATTCAAACCTAAATGATCGGGTAATCGAAGATGAGCGAGCATCCTCTGCTAGTACTGTCATGTATGTCAATTACAAAGAAGATTAGGCGTTTAAATGGAGCGCTAATGTCTTACTGTATTCTTTTAGGTAGCGATGTGCAGTACACTGTAATGTGTCCTCCGGTTATGTATACATGGCATTTAAATCAATTCCACCCCTATCGTTTGCAACATGAGTTACAAACTAGCATCCGAACCGGCAGAGGCTTGCTCTTTATGCAATAGCACTTCGATTGTTTTTGATTCTGAAACAAGCGAAGCCATCTGTTCTTCGTGTGGCATGGTCGTTAAGGACAATATTGAATCGATGGGGCCAGAATGGAGGTCTTACTCGGGCGAGGATATGGAAAGCAAGAGTAGGACAGGTATGCCATCTTCACTTGCTTTTCATGACATGGGATTATCTACTTTCATCTCATACTCGAACGTAGACGCAAATGGAGTTGCCATAAGTGCTGAGCAGAGAAGCAAAGTTCAGAGGATGCGCAGATGGAACAAGATCTCAAGTAATAACCGGAGTTATCACCGTAACTTGAAAAATGCCTTTGCCATACTGAGTACCATAAAGGACAAGCTCTCGCTAAGCGATACTTTGATCGAGAAAGCTGCATATAACTACAGGAAGGCTCTTGACAAGAGGATAATCAAGGGACGATCGATCAGGGCCCTGATAGTCGCGGCAGTTTATGCTGCGTGCAGAGACCTTTCGATACCAAGGACACTTGAAGAAATCTCTTCAGCAGCCAATACTGACCCGATATTTGCCGGCAAATGCTATAGACTGCTTGTGCAGAATCTTGAGCTTCAGTTGCCAGTGATCGATTCAAATAGATACCTAGCAAAGATATCGAATAAAGCGAAGGTAAGTGAGAAAACCTACAGGAGCGCACTCGAGATGTTATCAGCCATCAAGAGCGATCCTATTTCGCATGGTAAAGATCCTAACGCGCTTGCGGTAGCTGTGCTCTACGCTGCATGTCTAAGAGAAGGAGAGAATGTAAGCCAAGCTCAAATAGCGGTGTCCGGTGATATTAGTATCGTGACTCTGAGAAAAAGGTTTCAAGACGTGAGAAAAATCTTCTCTCCCTAATTTCTTCGATAACCTGTCTTTTTGTTGGTTCCCAGTGATAATACTCTAAGATCATGTGCCGCAGGTTAATCATATACGAGAGGCGTGTTCAAATGTCTTTTTAGATACTTATTCAACATTTTCTTTGTTCTTAACAAAATCAGCCAAGATCCAGTAATGGCGCAATGTATTTTTCGCGGTCAGAAAACATGAAGTGGTCACAACTTAGCGTTTGGTAAGAAAATTGGCTGATATATTTTTGAACAGTGTTTCCAAAATTAGTTTATTTTCCCTCCAATACGATGATTTAAATACAGTAAAGACAAAATTTTTCCAATGGTAACTGTAGATCAGGTTCTCAGCTCACTCAAGAAAGTTGTAGATCCTGAGCTCCACAAAGACATTGTGTCAATGGGTATGATCAAGGACCTATCGATAAACGATGGGAAGGTCGCATTTACGCTAGAGCTAACAACACCTGCTTGCCCATTCAATAGCGAAATTGAGGGTGATGTGCGAGCTGCAATGGCATCCCTAGGAGTCAAAGATCTGAACATGAGAGTCACTGCTAGGGTCATGGAGGGCAGGTCGCTTTCAATGGATGAGCTTTTGCCAGGTGTCAAGAATATTATCGCAGTAGCAAGCGGCAAGGGCGGCGTGGGCAAGACGACTGTTTCCGTAAACCTTGCGCTTGCGCTAGCCAATGCTGGTGCGAAGGTTGGTTTGCTTGATGCTGATATTTATGGCCCAAGTGTCCCCCTAATGCTTGGGCTCAAAGCATCGCCAGAAGTAGTCAATAATAAGATCCAACCTCCGGAAATCGAAGGCGTCAAGGTCATTTCAATGGGTTTTTTCTACGAGCAGTCGCAACAGGCAGGCATATACAGGGGCCCAATTGTTTCTGGCATCGTCAAACAATTCCTGACAGATGTAAGCTGGGGTGAGCTAGATTATTTGATAATCGAC
>JALYGW010000017.1 GCA_030776915.1 Thermoproteota archaeon | reverse complement strand
GGCAATCAAGGTCGACCAGGCAAATCTAGAGTTTCATGAAAAGGCCGCTGGCACATTTAATGAAGCCTTGTCTAAAGGTAGTGCACCTCCGCCACATGCGCACTAGGCGCGCCTTTTCTTCCTTCCTTCTTCTTTTATCTCTGAGCTCCTTGTTCTTTACTAGAAAGTAGAGTTGCCCGTCATTGCCGATTCCTATATGGGTATATTCCTACCTCCTGACATTTCAGTCAGGATAAAGCAGTTCATGGCTGCCAAAGCGGACTTTCCGTTCCTTGAAAAGGATGAGCTCTTGGCCGTATTCTATCTATTTGGCAAAGACTATGAAGTCATTGGAGAATCTGAGGTCAATGCGGCAAGCGACTTGGCAAGAAGGGCTGTCGAGCAAGTGGCAAGGGATATCCGGGTCTATATCACCATGCCCCAGAAAATGGATGCACGATTTACGCGTGAGAACTACACAAAGAGGTCGCTTCAAATAGTTATTGACAGTGGTGGTGGTAGGCGGCCAGATGTAGACAGGCGCGTTGTCGGCGACCCAATAATATTATCGGACTGCTTTGCCCAGCATGTCGCATACTACAGGCAGGACTTCTTTTTTGAACTCTTTCCTCCTCTTAAAGCGGAGCAACTGCCGCCCGCATTAGAAAACAAACTTGAAGGAAGAATGCTCTTGCTCGGATTTAACGTCAAGAACATGCAGTCACTGCCGTTCAAAAGCTCGCTTCATGCCTTTTTTGAATGGATGCTAAAAGTTTGAAGAGTGATCTATTACCCGCACCATGTGCTTGACATCAAACACCATCACTTCTTTTGGTAAGTTGATCGCTAGCACGCGCTCTTCTGGCCAGTTATATCTCAACACGTGGATCAGAGCGCCCTCTTTTCCAAACCTCCTACCCTTCCTTTTCTCAATCACTACTTCGGGGTTGAATAATGCATCAAATGCGAAAAAATAAGTCCCGCCCCATACATTGACCGAGTATTCGACTCTGTAGTAAGGAACTGACATCCTTGGAAACAGCAGCGCGCTGGCAGAGTGGAGGTTCTCTCCCTCATCGTACATTCTGTTGTGGTGGAAGGTATCAATAAATGGTACTTTGGCATAAACAGTCGAGTTGACAGATTTCCTTGTGCATATCATTTCATACCGTTTGAACTCGTAGTCCGGCATGATGGATGGGCCGTACTTAGCGTCATCATGTAACATGATTTTGCGGTTTACAAGGAATTTTTCCTTTGATTCTAAAAGACGCCGGATGTTCTCTACAAACTGATGCTCATTACATTCGTAAAGTGGCAATTTTATCCACCAACGCCCTTGACTACCTTTGATATTGTCATCTTGGAGCCACATATAGTAATTATCGGATCCTTTGGGTAGGCATCTCCAATCTCTTCTGAAACGCTGATCGTCTCGTTGCCCCTGATGTACAGCATCTTGGTCCAGAACTTGCCGTCAGCAACAATCGTAACAGTATCGTCTAGCAAAAACCCAATTTTAGAAAGGCTAGCCTGCACCCTCTCAAACGGCACAAGCACAGAAATTGACTTCAGTTTTTGTCCGCCTTTCTTTTCTTGCACAGATATTTTCTTGTGTTTCAGGTATAAAAATTGGTCGCAGGTTAGGTGAAATAGGTTTCTGTTGTAAACATTCATATTATATCTCTTCAACATGAAGAAGAAAGAGCTATAGCCATTACTGCATTCTATGAACATCTTCTATAGGATCATCATGATTTGCAAAGTACACCGTATAACTGCAAACAATGACCCATACTTTGTCTCTGTCATGTTAGATGTGACTTGAGCTATCATATGAGCCGACCGCAGGCCTCCTGCTTCCGTTTGTTGCACAGCTTAGATCAGGAGCTATTTGGCCACAAAGATCTTCCAGTCTTTTTTCATTTTATTTGGGAGTATGGACCTTGACAGTTGTTCCTCAATAGGAAGAGTTTGCCACATGTTGCTATTTAAATTAATTTCTATTGCAAACAAGATTCGGCCGGACGGATTATCCCGTAGCCGTAGAGAATCATATATCGTAGAAAAATGCGATTTTATCGCATAATTAACATATAATAATAGGAACTTAAAAGAAACTGTAGCGCGGATGTGGCAGAGTGGTCTTCTTTATAGGTGAACATAATAATGCGTCGGCCTTGAGATGACAAGCGCCGGTAAGCCGATTCGCCCTCGGGCGATCAGGAGTTCGAATCTCCTCATCCGCGCCACTATGTATGTTATTATTATTATTACATTTTTCTTGGGGATTCGCGGTGCTGTCGGTCCTTTACTCTCTGGCTATGCTCAGACTTGATCCTGCGCTCAAGCCGTGCGACGAGCTCCTTTGACGCACTGAGTGGATCATAGCCCACAGCCTTTGCATCTATCACACCCTTTGACGTGATAAGCCGCGTCCTAAGTGAATACTTGCGCGTCTTGTGCTTGTCTGCATAAACGATTATAGATCTCACGTCTCCAAGCTTGCCCTGTATCTTTTCCAAAAAGCGCGCAAGCTGTTCTTGAATTTCTATTCTGTCCTGCCCGTCTTCAAAGTGTGCCATGTGGATGATGGGCTCGCTGCTCTTTTTGGGCAAAATAAGCTCAAGCGCATCCTTTGGGGTGACTATGCCCATTGGCCTTCCATCTCCAACCACAACCGCCTCTTCACTTTGCCTGAAGTGGTCTGTCATGACATTGAGCTTGGTGCCCCGCTCGACTGAAAAAGCCCTTCTTGTGATATCTTTTACCTTGACATCTTTGATGCCCGCAGTTCCCCCAGAGATTGCTGCAGACTTGCTTGTGCGCTCACGCGGAGTCGCAATTATCTTAGCTATGTCAAGTATACCCAATGTCCCGCGAAGGATCCCTTTTGTATTTATCACTGGAAGCCGTGAAATGTTGTATCTTCTCATTTTAGAGATTGCATCAGCAAGCGAGGTATTCTCCTCTATTACTATTGCGCCAGACATGACCTCGTCGACAATAGCATGTCCAAAGTCTGCTGTCAACACAAGGTCCGTTTCGCTGATAATGCCGACGAGCTCACCTTTTTCTACCACTGGCACGGCGCGGTTTCCACTCGCAATTACAAGCTGGGCAGCCCTTTCAATGTCGTGGTCTTTACTCAATGTCGACGTGCTGACAATGTAGCTTTTTAATTTTGAAGAAGGCTGTGCAGTAGAATTGATGATCTGCTTAGCAAATATCATACCTAGGTATTTGCTGTTTTCATCTACTATTGGTATCTGGTTGATTGATCTGTCTGCCATAAGGTTTAATGCTTTTGCAACCGTGTCCTCAAAGGTGAGAGTAACGACGTCTGTCACCATTATTTCTGATACTTTCATTCAATAGAACATCTAGGTGCTTGTTATTTTAAACCTTACACATTTGCTGGCAGCATGGTTATAATGCTTCTAGGCTTCTAATTAGGACAATGGATAAAGAGCGGCGGCTCGCAATAGTGGCAATAGTCGCTGCAACGGTGGCTGCAGTCGCGACTGCTTTTTTCACGCCATCGCAGACCACGCTTCCCATACCTGAGCCGGGACAGAGCGATGGTAACAATACCCGCTCTGGAGTTCAGGTGCTTGCCGAGAACCTTGACGTGCCTTGGGCCATTGACATCGCCGAGGATGACAGGCTCTTTTTCACAGAAAGGAATGGCAGGATAATGGCTATAGAGAAGAATGGCAGTCTTCTTTCAGATCCTGTAGCTTACATCAATGTCATGCAGAACGGCGAATCAGGACTCTTGGGATTGGTGCTCCATCCCAACTTTACTGAGAACCACCTGCTTTATGTATACCATACTTACTCCAATGGTTCAGCTGTTTTGAACAAAGTCCTAATGCTTACAGAAAATGACAACAAAATAGTCGAATCAAAAGTCGTAATTGACAACATCCCTGCTGCCGACAGAAATGACGGCGGTAGGATCAAGTTTGGACCCGATGGCAAGTTATATATCGCCACAGGCGATGCACGACAGCCCGAGCTTGCCCAACATGCCGGATCACTTGCAGGTAAGATCCTGCGACTCAACTCTGACGGCAGCATCCCCGAAGACAACCCTTTTGAAGGTTCGCCTGTGTATTCTTACGGACACCGCAACATTCAAGGGCTGGCATGGCATCCCCTGACAGGTGAGCTGTACGCAAGCGAGCACGGGCTTGAGGGCAATGATGAGATCAATCTCATTAAACCGGGCACGAACTACGGCTGGCCCATCGAAGATTGCAACGCCGAGAAGTTTGAAAAGCCGATCGTATGCTTCAACCCTGCAATAGCTCCTGCAGGAATGACATTTGCTGCTTCAGATATCTTAGGCTACCAGAATAACATATTGCTTGCCACTCTGAAGGCTCAACACATTCGTCTCATCGATTTGGGATCTGATGTTGAAAGCAATATCCTGACCGGCTTTGGAAGAATACGCGATGTTGTTGAAGCTTCTGATGGGTCGCTTTACGTGACTACAAGTAATAAAGACGGAAGAGCCGTACCCGCGCAAGATGATGACAAGATTTTAAGGATCATCAACCCGCAGTAGCATGACGGTAATGGCGGTGGAGAAAAAGTTCTATGAAATGAGCAGGGAAGAGCGCCTTGACTACATAAGAAAGGCTACTGGAATATCTGATGACATTGAAGTAATGCTCAGACCACTTCCATATGAGGACGCAAACAGGATGATAGAGAATGCTATTGGCATTATGTCTATCCCAATGGGCATCGCCACCAATTTCGTCATAAACGATAGAGAGTGTGTGATCCCAATGGCTATAGAAGAGCCATCAGTTATTGCTGCAGTTGGCAAGGCTGCAAAAATAGCCAAGGTCAATGGTGGATTTATTGCTGAGGCTGATGATTCCCTTATGATAGGTCAGGTGCAAGTTGTCAGGCTTGGCAACATCAAGTATGCAATGACTAAGATATTGAGAAACAAAAACCAGTTACTTGCCACAGCCAATTCAAATAGCAGGTCTGTGACTGCAGTCGACTTGCAGGTGCGACAGCTGCGCGATAAAAGCCCAAACAATATGGGCAATATGCTGCTCGTAGAGCTGGTCATTGACACCAAGGACGCCATGGGTGCAAATGCGATAAATACTATGTGCGAAGCAATAGCGCCGCATGTGGCCGGAATTACTGGTGGCGAAGTTGTGTTAAAGATATTATCCAATTATACTACCCGAAGGATGGTCAGATGCAGGGCCACCTTTGACAAGGAACAGCTTGGCGGCAGCCAAATTGTCAAGCGGATACTCTATGCTTATGCGCTGGCTTATTCTGACGCTTACCGCGCAGTTACTCACAACAAGGGCGTCATGAATGGTATTGATGCAGTTGCGCTTGCAACCGGACAGGACTTTCGGGCTATTGAAGCTGGCGCGCATGCCTACGCCGCAAGGGATGGAACCTATCGGTCGCTGACTAGCTGGCGCAGGACAAAGGAAGGCGACTTGGCTGGTGAAATTGAGTTACCATTGGCAGTAGGCGTGGTTGGAGGAGTAGTTAATGCCCATCCTACTGCCAAGTTTGCGCTTCAAATTTTAGGCGTCAAAAGCGCAAAAGAGCTCGCAATGGTGATGGCTGCTGTCGGCCTTGCGCAGAATCTGGCTGCAATAAGAGCGCTATCCTCAGAGGGTATTCAAGCTGGTCACATGAAGCTGCATGCAAGGAAGTTCAGTAAGTAGATATATATCCAGTAAAAGCGCCTTTCTCAAACTGTCACATCATATAATGCCTACTGTAAAATTTGCGATCCCAAAAGGGAGCATTGAGGATGTCACGTTCAATCTACTAGAGCAGGCGTGGCAGCATGTGAGCGGCCGGGGTCGCACTTATCGAGTGAAATTAGGTGATCCTGATATTGATGTCAAGATCCTGAGGCCGCAAGAGATCCCCACATATGTTCAGGAAGGCTTTTATGATGTGGGCATCACTGGCAGGGACTGGATACTTGAGGCAAAAGCAGACGTTGAAGTGTTGCTGGACCTTGAGATTGGACGTGTCAAACAAGTGATCGCAGCTCCCACCAGCTTTCCATTCAACAACCTAAGCGACATGATAGCCGACTTTGCCAAGAACAACAAGACATTAAGAATATCCTCAGAGTACCTCACCACTACTTCTGCTCATATCAAAGCGAATGCCGTGTACAAGAAATACTATGGCAATACCGGCCCTATGATAATTACGCCATGGATGAGGATAGGTGAAAACAAAAAGGTCGAAATCTTTCTCTCGTTTGGAGCTACAGAAGCCAAGCCACCGGAAGATGTAGACGCCATCTTCGATATCACTGAGACTGGCACCACGCTTGCTCAGAACAAACTCAAAATAATAGATACTGTAGCCGAATCTACTGCAGTGCTGATGGCAAATAGAAAGTCCCTCAAGGATCCAGCCAAGCGCGAAAAAATAGCTGACATGATGGCACTCCTCAGGGGTGTAGTAGAGGGCAGGAAAAAGCTCCACATATTTGTCAATGTCCGGAAGGAGAAGTTGGAAAGGCTGTTAAAGGAACTGCCTGCCCTTAAAAGACCCACTGTCAGCCCACTTTCTGAGGAAGGCTGGTACGGCGTCAACACCGTCATCGATAAGAATGAGTTTATCATGATAGTGCCAAAGCTGAGAAAGCTGGCGCAGGGCCTAGTTGTATTAGAGCCAAGGCAAATACTGCCACTTGACGAAATAAACTTGGACGGATATTCCTGATGAAGATAATCCACGTCGCCGACCCGGCTAGCGAAGCTGTACAGCTTCGCAAGGCAACTATAATCCAAGACTCGCTCTTGGAATACGCAAAGGCAATAATGAGGGATGTCGCCCAGCATGGCGACCAGGCCGTTCTCAATTACACGTCAAAGTTTGACGGTGCAAGACTTGATTCGCTACGAGTTAGCGAACAAGAGATGAAACAAGCATATGCGCAGGTCACAAAGGATGAGATTATGGCAGTCAAGTTGATGAAACAGAGGCTTGTCAAAAGCGAGCTGGCAATCCTTAAGCGGCTAAAAGGAATGGTAGTATCATCTGATGGTGTTAGGATAGATCGTATGGTCAAGCCGGTTACAAGCGTTGGGTGCTATATTCCAGGCGGAAGGGCGCGATATCCGAGCACAGTAGTCATGTGCGCGGTACCTGCCAAGCTCGCTAGCGTGAAAAGAATTGTGGCACTATCTCCTCCAAGAAGGGACGGCACCATTGACCCCTTAACATTAGTAGCTGCAGACATTTGCAGAGTCGACGAATTCTACAAGGTAGGCGGCGCGCAGGGAATAGCTGCCCTTGCCTATGGTACGCAATCGATTAGGCCAGTCAGTAAGATAGTGGGCCCTGGCGGCATATTTGTTACTGCTGCAAAGCTAGTCGCTTCTGCCAAGGTGTCAACAGACATGGTAGCCGGCCCGACGGAGTTGCTGATATATGCCGATGAAACTGCTGATTCAAAGCTTATTGCTGCAGATCTGATCTCGCAGGCTGAGCACAGCACTGACACCGTGTGCGGCCTTGTGACTACATCTAACAGGCTGGCATCAGAAGTGCAGAAGCAAGTAGAATCTATATTTAAAAAAACTACACAGTCAGATATTGCGAAAAAAAGCCTAGAAAACAATGGCTTTGTTGTCATTTGTAGCAATGAAAGCGCTTGCATTGAATTTGTAAACGAGTTTGCACCGGAGCACTTAGAAATAATGTGTAAATATGCTGACGCTATTGCCAAGAAGGTTGATTCAGCTGGACTTGTGCTGATTGGACAGTATGCGCCATCATCTGCAAGCGACTACAGCCTCGGTTCAAACCACGTGCTTCCTACCCTTGGATTTGGCAAGTCCCGTGCATCACTGTCAGTGCTTGACTTTGTCAAAATAGTAAACAAGGTGAAAGTAAACAAGTCAGGGTTGGCAAAGGTGGATAGATCCATTAGGGAAATTACCTCTGCAGAGGGACTCTTGAACCACTATGAAGCAGTGAAGGCGAGGATGAGTGAAGAAAAAGAATAGCTGGCTCAACGATAATGTCAAGCGGATTGCTTGGCTAGACCACTATACAAGACCCGAAAAAGTGGAAGGCGCAATTAAGCTAGACTCAAATGAAAATTTCGCGCTTGATAGGGATTTTGTCGCAGGTGTGGCAGCTGAAGCTGCAAAGAAGGTAGATCTCAGAGAATACCCTCTTGGCCAGATGGATGAGCTCTACGCTCGGCTTGCCAAGTACGCCGGTGTCAGCGTAAAATGTGTGGCTGTTGGCAGCGGGTCTGACCAGATAATTGAGCTGTTGCTTTCAACGCTTGGAGGTAGACGTGCAACAGTGTTTTCTCCCACATTCTCATATTTTATTAACCGGTGCAAGCTTCATGGTATAAAGGTATATCAAGTTCCTCTAGAGCCAGACTTTACGCTTGACAAAAAAGCATTTGTAAAGACTGCGAAGAGGTCAGACTTTATTTATATTTGCTCGCCAAACAATCCTACTGGTAACCAGCTTGATCGACAGGAAATAATTGAGGTCGTCGATTCGCTTGAGGACAGACTTGTGTTGATCGACGAGGCATACGTAGACTTTGCAGATTACTCACTGTCCGGCGACGCGATAAAGCGTAATAACGTAATTGTGCTTCGTACTCTATCAAAGGCATTTGGGCTTGCCGGCGCAAGAGTTGGCTACATAGTGTCAAATAGAGAAATTGTAAGGATATTCAGATCTATCATCCAGTCGCCCTACCCTATAAGCACACTTTCGCTTGCAATTGCATCAGGCGTCCTTGAAGATGCGGATGAGGTCAAGCAGACGATCAAATCCGTGAGGCTTGAAAGGGAGAGGGTGTTTGCAAGATTATCAAAAATCGATGGCATCAAGATTTTCAGATCAGATGCTAATTTTATCTTCCTGGAGACTGGCAAGAACTACCAGGCAATTTCAAAAACTCTCAACAGCAATGGAATCGTAGTAAAACTGCTGGGCAATATCACTAACCACAAAGGCTGCATGAGAATCACAATAGGTACGCGGGAAATGAATGACAAGTATCTTAAATGCATAGAACAGGTAATTTGATGTATGGTTGTGTACTCTTCGACATTGACGGCGTGTTAGTTGACATTCGCAAGTCCTATAATGCTGCAATTAAAGGGACTGTGGAATACGTTCTCAAATTTATCACTGGAAGTTCTTTTCAGACCCTAGTCACCGATCAGATCATTTTGAAGTTTAGGCAGAGCGGCGGCTTTAACAACGATACAGACATTTGTTATGCTATAATTCTTGCAATCCTTGCCAACCCTCCAAAGAGCATTTCACAAGGAAGGAAGTTTCTTACCCGGGTAGCAGAGAATTCTGACGAAAGCGGCTATATCTCGGTGGAAAAGTTCCTTGCTATTTATGACATTGACAAGTGGAAAAAAGTGTTGACTTATCCAGCACCGGTCAAAGATAGCATGCTTGCACGGGTATTTGATGAGATATTTTATGGGCCGGACCTGTTCAGAAAGCAGGATCACTTGGAGCCCAAATATTGGACGACTGGCAGGCCGCTTATAAAGAACGATAGGCTCGCAGTAAGTGCCAAAACGATGAAAAAGCTCAATAAAATGTTCAAAGGCAATCTTGCAATAGTCTCTGGCAGGAGCAGGATTGCTGCAGAATATTCGCTCGAACCCATAATAAAGTATTTCAACTCTGATGCCTGCCTCTTTTTAGAGGACAAAAAGCGCAAGTATGCCAAACCAAACCCTTATGCAATCAAGCGTGCGATGAAAGTGATGGGTGCAAGAACTGCAGTCTATGTGGGTGATTCTGCAGAAGACCTGCTTATGGCAAGGCGCGCTGAGAAAGAGGTAGGCACAAAAATTGCATTTGTAGGCGTCTATGGCAACAGCACTGAGCCAGACGAAACAATAGACAAGTTCAAGCAGGAGGGTGTTGACGCAATTATAAGGAGCGTCAACCAACTACCGAACATAATAAATAAAGTACACCACTGTAGTTTAAAACACACTTGGCTTCTGCCGGAAGAAAAGCGAGGATTGAGAGGGTCACAAAGGAGACGGCGGTAAATGTTAGCGTTAATCTCGACGGCACTGGTAAGACCCGCATCAAGACGCGTCTTTCCTTCATCGACCACCTGATCATGTCAATTGGCAAGCATGCCATGATCGACATCACCCTCAATGGCAAGTCAAACGATGGCATTGTACACCACTTAGCAGAAGATGTTGCAATTGCATTGGCGCAGAGCATAGACAAAGCGCTGGGTGATAGGACAAGGATCACACGATTTGGCTATGCACTTGTCCCGATGGACGAAGCACTGGCGTACGTGTCGATCGACTTAGTCAAGCGGCAGTACTATAACGTGCAGCTGAAACTTAACCGTGATAGTATTGAAGGAGTACCAAGAGAAGACCTTGAGCACTTTACAAGATCATTGCTGCAGAACCTAAATGCGTGCACTCATATGGAAGTCTACTATGGTGAAAACGATCATCATAAGGTTGAAGCAGCGCTCAAGGCATTTGCAGTGGCACTTAGGATGGCCACTAATATCGACAGCAAGAGGAAGGGCGTGCCAAGTGCCAAGGGGGCTATGCAATGACAAAAATAGCAATTTTTGACTATGGTGCAGGCAACCTCTTCAGCCTCAAGTCTGCTCTTGAGCGCAACGGAGCCGAAAGTGTTGACATAATCTACGATCTAAAAGAACTGACAAAATTTGACGGTGTGGTGCTTCCTGGTGTTGGCAACTTTGATCCTGCAATCAGATCAATAGAGAATAGTGCAAGCTATCTTGATAAAGCCATTGACAATTGTATGCCGTTGTTGGGAATCTGCCTTGGCATGGAGATACTCTTTAACAAGAGCGAAGAAGGGAGACTGGAAGGATTGAAGATATTGGATGGCGAGGTTGTAATGCTCCCAAAGGGGAAGGTCAAGATTCCTCACATGGGATGGAACAACCTCAAAATAAAATGCGAGAGCAAACTGCTAAAAGGAGTTAAGGATCAGTCGTGGGTATATTTTGTGCATTCTTACAAGACTGTACCAAAGCATCGTAAGTTAGTAGTGGCGACTTCTGACTATGGTGTCAGCATCCCAGCGATGATTGAAAAGGATAATCTAATCGGTGTCCAGTTCCATCCAGAAAAGTCCGGCGATGTTGGTGCACTTATGATAAAGAACTTTATCGGATTGTGCAAAAAAGAAGCGAAATGAAGGTTATAGCCGCAGTTGACATCATGAGTGGAAGCGTCGTTAGGCTTGTCAGGGGAAATCCTGATGATAGGGTAGAATATAGCAATGATCCTGTTGAAACTGCAAGAAAGTGGGAGACTGTCGGCGCCGACATGCTGCATATAGTTGACCTCGATGCAGCATTTTCGACTGGCAGCAATTCTGAGCTAATCGCAAAAATATCTCAAGCAGTCAGGATCCCTCTGCAGATTGCAGGCGGCATTAGATCATTAGAAAAAGCTGAAGAAATGCTGTCAATGGCATCAAGGGTTGTGATTGGCACTATGGCCTATAGAGAACCGAAGGCCATAAGAAAGCTTGTCAAGAAGAATGCAGACCGAGTAACAATTTCAGTAGATCAGATGGACGGTATGGTTATGGTGAAAGGGTGGAAAGAGTCTACTGGAACAACAGTTGCAGACGCAATATCGCAGTTTATTGCAATAGGTGTTGATGAATTTTTGCTGACAAGTATCGATCGCGATGGGACATTGCAAGGTCCTGATATCAAAACATTGGCAGACGCCGCTGTGTCTGCAAGAATAATTGCAAGCGGTGGGATTGCAAGTATAGAAGATGTGATAAAGATCAGAAGCGCCGGCTGTAGTTCTGTCATAATTGGAAAAGCGATGTACGACGGCAAAGTAAGCATCGAAAAGGTGAAGGCAGTAGCATAATGACACTTGCAAAAAGAATAATCCCTTGTCTTGATGTCGACAATGGCAGAGTCGTCAAGGGAGTGCATTTTACAGAGGTCAAGGATGCCGGTGATCCAGTCGAGCTTGGCAAAAAATATCGCGAGCAAGGAGCTGACGAGCTAGTATTCCTTGACATCACAGCGTCGCAGCAGGGAAGGGACACAATAGCAAGCATTGTGAGAAAGGTGGCAGGAGTCATCGACATACCATTTACAGTTGGTGGCGGCATCAAAAAGCTCGAAGACGCACGCGACATACTGCTATCTGGCGCAGACAAGGTCTCGATCAACACTGCCGCGGTCAAGAGCCCTGAATTGATATCGGAGCTGATGTCGATCTTTGGCAAGCAGTGCATTGTAGTAGCAATAGATGCAAAGAGAAATTACAATGTTGAAAAAGACAAGACGATATTCGAGGATAAGGATGGAAGGAAATTTTGGTTTGAGGTCCGGATCTATGGCGGCAAAGAAGGAACAGGACTTGATGCCGTCAGGTGGGCCAAAGAAGTTGAGCAGCGTGGGGCTGGCGAAATATTATTGACAAGCATTGATGCTGATGGCACTGAGAATGGCTATGACATAGAGCTGACAAAGTCTATATGCAACTCAGTGCCTGTGCCTGTAATTGCCTCTGGCGGCTGCGGAAAGGCCCGCCACATGCTCGACGTATTTGAAAAGACAGATGTTGAGGCCGCGCTGGCCGCATCGATATTCCACTACGAAAAGTCAACCGTCGACAAGGTAAAGAAATACCTAAAGAGAAATGGTATCAAGATCAGGATATAATAATAATAATAATATAAAGAACATATGACATTACAATCATTATCTAATGTTTGGTAATAGGCCTGGTCACATTACATTTGAAAGCCACTTGGAAAAGTTAAAAGAACCAGTTAGACCGATAATGGTCGACTTACGAAAATTTGTGATATCGCTTGGCAGCAATGTGATAGAAGAGATAAGGCCTCACAGGATAGTGTATTCCAAGACCATGAATTTTAGAACATTTCTTGACATAGAGCCAACAACTGCTGGAGACTCTTTGATGCTGTCGATAAGGTATGGCAGAGGCACACCTCCTGTGTCTCTCATGGTGGTGACGATCGAGGACGCAGAGCGGGCAAAGAAGCGGATTGCCGAAGCATACCAGAAAATTCAGTGATTAATTGTTGTTGTTTTTGATAGTAAAGCTAGCAAACTCGTCCGTATACTTCTCAAATCTTACATCAACGTCATCCACTCTGGAGTTTGGCGGGCCAATGTGACACCACTCTATTACTTTGCTGACATCGCTCTTATCGCCCTCAAAGACTGCTTCTACGCGACCATCCAGCAAGTTGCATACCCAGCCGGTGACTCTATGTTTAGTCGCTATTTGTTTTGTATTTTGCCTGAAATAAACTCCCTGCACCTTGCCTCTGATAAATACATGTGCGCGGGTCTTTTTCTTGGTATCATTCACTTGCACTCATTGCAATTGTTGATATAAAAAATGTTCCCGCCAGCAAAAAATATTTGGCAGTAGAAACTATCATTACTCTAGCTCTCCGCCTTCTTCTCGGAACAACTGATCATATGTTGTCCCCTTCCTTACCAGCCTGAACTTGCCGTCACTATCTTTCATTACTATGGGAGGCTTAGTCTGACAGTGGAATGGCATGTTGAACACTATAGAGTATGCGCCTACATTGTAGAACGATACATACCGTCCAACTTCTGAATCGCTTAGGTTGGACACTTTTGAAAGCGGGAAAACGTCGTATGTATCGCAGAGTCTTCCTGCTAGATGAGTATTCTTTACAGTAGCAAGTGTAGTCATCTTATCTTTGCTGTTTGATACTACTGGCACTACTTCTTGTGGGTATTCTTGCTTTAATAGTGCAGCATCAAGTAGGATATGGTAGCCTGCGTCCACAATCACTATCTTGTGCTCGTTATATTCTTTGGTATTTACTATCCTTGAAACAAGGATTGACGATTCTGCCACTAGGAAGCGACCGCTTTCGATCATGAGAGTAGATGTACCGTGTGTTTCTGCTAACTGATTCAGCTTGCTGATGTGGTTTTCAGCCATCTGCGCTGGAGTTGGCACAGGGTCATTGTAGAATATTGGCGTTCCGCCACCAATGTCAAATGTATTGACCTGGAAAGCAGGGTTTTCTTTCTTCATTTTGAGTATGAATGCATCCATTTTGTCCAGCGCATGGGTATAGCATGAAAAGTCAGTGATTTGAGATCCTAGGTGAAAATGAAAGCCTTCAAACTTCAAGAGGTCGCTTCCCATCAAATGCTTGATCATCTTAGCTGCGGTGTCTATAGTTCCGCCGTTGAATGGCACTCCAAACTTGCTGTTTCTATATGAAGCGCGAACTTCGGCCTTGACACCCACTTCCGGGTTCACACGTATCATTGTCAGTGGTGCTGCTGATCCTCCTCCTACCTTGCTTGCAGCCTTGGATAAGTTTGTCATCCCATTAAAAGAACTGACAACAATTCTTCTAACGCCGCTTTGTAGCACTTCAACGTACTCTTCTGGCTCTTCTGTGACACTTGTATAGATTACATTCTCCGGGTCTGCCTTGCACTGTTTGATGAAGTAGAGCTCACCAAGAGATGTCAGGTCAAATACTATGCCGTCCTTCATGAACGCTTTGACTACAGCAGGTGTAAAGTTGGCCTTGATCGAGTATGCTACTTTGACCTGACCCTTGAACTTTGAATAAGCCTTGTGTAGCTCTTTCGCTTTTGCATGAAGTGTATCCTCGTCAATCAGATAAAGTGGTGTGCCATACTGTGCGACCAGTTTGTTAATGTCAATGGGTTTAACAAAGCGATTTAGATTAACTGTTGTTGGTTTTTCTACGAGTTGGATTTGAGAATTTTCAACCAATTTCTTTTAGTTACGTGTATCATAAAACCAATAACTTAAAAACATTTGCCCCTAGCAAGAGAGAGTTCTTTTTTGTGTGTGTATGTTGGAAATAAATTTTTAGAAATGTACACAACAAAAAAAGAGAAAGAAGAAAAAAGAAGATGTGTTGGCTGATTTAACGGTAGTATGGAACTGCCTTTTCTGCAGGCTTGCCTTCTCTCTGTGTCTTGATCTTCCTTACGGCTTCTTCGAAATGGCGCAACATCACGTGTGCTTCTGAAGCGTGTTTGGCTGCTTCTTCCGGCGTGGGGTACTTTGCTAGATATTCATGTAGCACAAGTGAGACTGCAGTATTTGCTACTGCACTTGTGTCTGCTCCACTAAAACCTTCAGTCATCTCGGAGATCTTAGCAAAGTCCACATCTGGGGCTATCGGTTTGCTCTTTGCATGTATCTCTAGTATTCTTTGTCTTGCTACTTTGTCTGGCATCGGTACAAACACTATCTTGTCGAACCTGCCGGGGCGCAAAAGCGCCGGGTCAATCATATCTGCTCTGTTGGTTGCAGCGATCACTACCACGCCTGAAAGCGCCTGTATGCCGTCAAGCTCTGTCAGGAGCTGTGACACAACCCGTTCTGTTACCATGCTGTCGCCTCCCATACCCCTTGTCGGAGCAATAGAGTCTATTTCATCAAAGAACACAACGCATGGAGCTGCCTGCCTTGCTCTTCTAAATATCTCTCTGATGCCGCGCTCTGACTCGCCGACCCACTTACTCAGTAGCTCGGGTCCTCTTACACTGATAAAGTTAGCTTCAGATTCTGTTGCTACTGCCTTTGCAAGTAATGTCTTGCCTGTTCCTGATGGTCCATGCATAAGGACACCTTTTGGCATGGTGTGTCCAAGCTTTGCATACAGATCAGGATATCTCAGCGGCCACTCAACTGCCTCCTGAAGCTCACGCTTCACCTCTTCTAAGCCTCCAATTGCAGACCACGGAATGTCTGGAGACTCAAGGTATACTTCTCTCATAGCAGATGGCATGACTTCCTTGACTGCATTTTCAAAGTCGTTCATTGTGACTATCAGCTTGTTGAGCACCTCTGGTGATAGCTTTTCGTCTTCAAGATTAAGCTCTGGTAGTACCCTCCTCAAACACTTCATTGCTGCCTCTTTGCAGAGATATTCTAGATCTGCGCCAACAAATCCATGCGTCACTCCTGCGACCCTGTCTTGATCTACATCGGTGTCGAGTGGCATGTTGCGCGTATGTATTTGCAGTATCTCTAGCCTGCCGCGCTTATCTGGAACTTTAATCTCAATTTCTCTATCAAACCTGCCAGGTCTTCTCAGAGCAGGGTCGATTGCATTTGGTCTGTTTGTGGCTGCAATGACAATGACTTTTCCCCTCGCTTCAAGGCCTTCCATTAGCGACAGCAGCTGCGACACGACTCTTCTTTCTACTT
>JALYGW010000016.1 GCA_030776915.1 Thermoproteota archaeon | reverse complement strand
TGAATGACGTTCCTAAGACAGTATTTGTAAGCTGCAATAATGTTTGTTGCAAACTCTATCCTTAACTGGTGCTTTTCATCTTCTTGTATTTCTCTATTCTCTTCTTCCTCTTCTAGCTCGTCGTCGTGTGTTATATCATAATTGTCATCATCTTCATTATCATTTTCAATCATATTCTCTTATGGTCATTTTCATCAGCTAATAAGTCATTTACCTTATGCTTTCGTTTTACCTGTTGCTAATAAATAATATAACTATCCAAGCAAGGCGCGTCTTGTTCTTCTTCTCTATGACTTCCTCAGTGCCATCGTAGTACTCATGTTTGTGCTCCACTCTATTCTCGTACTGCTTGCAAGCTTCCCCATAGCGCATCCTGTACTCAAAGTAGTCATCAATCCTTTTTGCCACTTCCGGAATGCATGCAGTTGCGTACATCTCACGGCTCCCTCTATAAACCCAGATTTTGTATATCTTGCCATACCTTGTTTGTTTGGGAATGAGGTCTCCCACACTGATTGATCCCTCAGCTCCTCTCCTGACACCTGATCCTCTCATGACTCCGCTAACCACCTTGCCCCTGACATCGAGCTTTTCCTCAATTGTGATAACTTCATTTGCATAATACTCTCTATCCTGTGTCTTTTTGACATTCTCAGGAGTGTAGGATTTGATAAGATCCCAGTCAATAATGCCGGGTTTCACGCCGTTGACGCGGAAAAATTTTCGCAAATGGTTGGTGTAGTTCTCGATACCTTTTGCACCAAGTCCTTGCTTAGCTTTGTAGATCACAAACTGAATAATTCTATCTTGAAGGGTTTCGACATCTTTGCTAAGGCTCAGCAACCAGTCATAGCGGTAGATAAAATTATTGCTATTATCATCATCATCATCATTATCAATTTTGTTGTTATTGTTATTATTATTATTACTGCCTTCCTGTGTTTTTGCTGCTGCCGCCGCCGTTGCAGTTGCTACTTCTTTTTGGCTATTATTTACTTCATAGAGCTTCCAATATTTCATGTACGCATGGATATATTTCACCGCTCCCCGTCTAGTCTGGTCTGACTTGATGCTTGCAAGGAACCGCTCAAGTATTTGCTGATTATTATTACTAGACATAGCCGACGACACAGCAATGCTATCCATCTTTACCTCCCTCTTCTTCCTCCTCCTGTTTAGCTAGCCCTTGGCGCTTTATTTACTGTGCATATACCCTGCAAAGGAAGCCCTTTACACAATAAAGGGAGTATTGTTCGCTGAAGGCAACCAATCAGATGTCCGAGAGTTTGAACTTAGAGTAAGGCAACAGTGATCAAAGTATGAAGTATTCTGCTTCTGGATGATGTACTATTATTGCTGCGGTTGACTGATCAGGGACTATTTGGCCCGATTCTGTGAGCGTTATGCCAGATTTTTCAGGTTCCATTATCTGCCAGACGAGATGGTGTTGAGAAATATCAGGACAGCTCGGGTATCCCCAACTGTAACGAAGGCCGCGGTTATGTCCTATTTTTAATTCATCTCGAATTCTTGCATTGATCAACTCAGCCATGGCTTCAGCTGTTTCAACAGCCAGACCGTGTAGATAATAAGCGTCGGTGTATCTATCTTGCTTATTCCACAAATCTATTATTTCCGTGACCTTGTTGCCGACAGTTACCGCCTGAAATGCAACAACATCATTTGTGCCGAAATAATCTGCAAGGCAAAGATGTTTTTCTTTTGAAGAACGAGGAAATTCAAATACTACTTGTTTGCCGTTCGGCAGGTCAACTGCCAGCCTGCCAGTACCTGCTTGGCCAAATGTCAGATTGTGGCACTTATAGAATCCATATACCGCATGAGGTTCAAATAATTCATCAGTAAGTACTCGATCTGTCCACATTCTGAACAATTTTTCAGGATCCTGATCGCTTGCCCCTTTGCCTCTTATTCCCCACTGCAATACAAACAGTGATTTCTTGTTGATATATTTCCACACCGCCCTTAGGTCAATCTGAAATGGCTCGAGCCTAATAGCCTGACTAATATGAGGTGGCATTGGGGGCTCCATAGGCCTGATACCACTGTGAGGAATCTGCGATTGTTCTACTGTCATAGCATACTGTGATCGTTCATCCCATTTCTCCAACTTTTGCTGCCACTCACTGACAAACTGATCTCTATCAGGAGACATAAGTCGGTTCATCACTTTCAGCCCATCAAATGCAGTCTTGCAGTAGAATACGCCCGGTGAATATATTCCGCCTTCCTTTGCAATCCTATTGACATAGTTACTGTTAATTGCTGCCCCACCACAAAGCACGGGAGTATTCATCCCATTCTGTCGCGCATGCTCGATAAAGTATTGCATTTGTTTTGATGTTGATACAAGCAATGCAGAAAGCCCTACGGCATCTGCATTGACCTCGGCTATCTTTTCTAATATTTTCTGCAGCGGTACTTGCTTTCCAAGATCATAGACTTTATAGCCGTTGTTAACAAGAATTGTTTTTACTAAATTCTTGCCAATATCATGTACATCACCATAGACTGTACATATGACAAGTGTACCCTTGCTGACTCCCTCTTGTTTGATTAGGTATTTCTCAAGTTCTGCAACAGCTGCCTTCATACATTCGGCAGATTTCAACACAAAAGGTAGGATTAGCTCACCAGCACCAAACTTGTCACCTACCTCTTTCATTGCTGGAAGCAGTACTTCGTTGAGGGTCTCTACCGCCGCCTCGTGCGCTGCCTCTTTTGAGGATGCTCCCAGCACAAGCTGTCCTCCACTGTCCCTAGTAATCTTGCCATCTATAAGATGGTCAGCAATTGCCTGCACTACATCATCCTCTATACCCTCTTTGAGCCTATTGACGATTCTGAAGTAGCAGCGTTTGGAAGATTCCCAGCTCGGATCTACCTCTATCCTCTTGGTCGAGCTGCCAGCCATTACCGCCTTACCACCTTCAAAGTACGCTATCAGCTCTGCTAGCGCATTTGGATGCTTGTTGAAAATAAGATCTTCTGCCAGCCTTTTCTGCTGCTCATCAATCTCGGGATACGGAATGATATCGCGTGCATTGATTATGACTGCATCAAGTCCGGCCTGCAGCGCATGATATAAGAATATTGAATTAATTATTTTTCTTGCATTTGACGAAACACCAAAGCTCACATTGCTCAAGCCCAATACAGTAAAGCTTTTGGGAAATTTCTGTTTAACAAGTCGGATGCCGTCCAAAGTATTCTTGGCGGCATCAGCAAGTTCAGGATCTCCAGTCACAATTGTGAATGTAAGTACATCAAAGATGAATTGCCAAGGCTTTAGGCCATATTGCCTTGTACCGATTTCATAGATGAGCTCTGCGACTTCGAGTTTTTCCTGGGGTGTCTTTGCCATCCCCTTCGGACCTATACACAAAGCGACAGCGGGCACACCATATTTGACCATCACCGGTGCCAGTTGATGGAATCTCTCGCCACTTCCTTCCAAGTTAATTGAATTGATTATGGGTCTACCGGGAATCTGTTTAATCGCAGCTTCGATCACTTTTGGATCTGTCGAATCAATGACGAGTGGTGCTTCTATCTCCAAGCTGAGCCTCTTGACAAGCTTGACCATGAACTCTTTCTCATCAGATCTCTCAGTGGTAGCAACAGATACATCCAAGCAATGTGCACCATCCTCTACCTGATTTCTTGCAAGGTCAATCAACCCATCAAAGTTATTTGCGAGCACAAGCTCCTTAGCTTTCCTAGACCCTTGGGTGTTGATACGTTCCCCAATTATCATTGGACGCGGGTCCTGTCTTAGTTCTATTGCCTTTAGAGCGGAACTTATCCTAGGAACCAAAGTGACTCTTTAGTTATCAATCAGCCATTATATTTGCTATTCACAGCGATCAAAGTAAAATCTATATAGAAATATCCATCTTACCTGTTTTATAATAAAAATCCAAGTAAGAACTATGGCGACGATTCAACAGTTTAAATTGAGGGGTAATGAGTCTAGTGGCTTCATAGACAAGGTATACACGATTATAAGAAGCAGAAGCGGCAAAGTCACAAGCAAAGATCTTGACCAGATTATTGGTAACAAACAGGATGTCAGACTTGCAATTACCCGCTTGACGGTTCAAGGTAAGATCAAAAGGGTCAGGGGCTTTGGGAAGATGGGAATTGAATATTTTTATAAAGATATTGACCGTCAACAACGAAAAACTACTCGAAGCAAACACAGTACTAGTGCTTCTTCATATCACTAGCGACTAAAGCCTTTCTTAACTCTGCAATGTGTTGTGGGCTAGTTCCGCAGCATCCTCCTATCATTCTTATATGATCGTATTTGCTGACAAAATTTGCAAGCGCTTCTGCTATTTGTTCTGGCGTCATCTTGTATATTGCGCGCCCGCCTTCATTCTGAGGCATGCCAGCATTTGGCATAACCAGTATTGGTAGATCTTGCTCGCTTAACCATCTTATGCTTGGAGCCATCTCATAAGGGCCGGTGGAACAATTGAGCCCAAAGGCATCGATATTCATATTACTTACAGTAGTATAAGCTGCTTGAATGTTAGTTCCAAGCAGCATTTTGCCATACTGATCAAGTGTAACATTGGCAATTATCGGCACTTTCTTGGCTACTTTTTCCATAGCGATATGGCATGCCTCGATCACGAGTTTGACCTCTAGTATATCCTGACTTGTCTCTATCAACAAAGCGTCGACTCCTCCTAAAATGAGCCCTTGAGCCTGGAGCGCAAACGCCTCTTCTATCTCGTCAAGAGGTATTTCTCCAAGTGTCGGATCATTTGAGCTTGGTAGATATCCGCTAGGACCCATAGAGCCGATTACATATCGCGGTTTGTCCTTAAACTCGTTGCATACATCCTTTGCAAGCAGGGCAGCTTTCTTGTTAAATTCGATTGTCTCATCTCCATATCCATACTCCGCAAGCTTAAACCTATTGGATCCAAACGTATTCGTCTCGATGCAATCCGCCCCTGCCTTGAGATAGCTTCGATGGATGTCCTTTATCCATTCCGGTCGTGACAAATTGAGACCATCATTAAATCCCTCTTTGCCATCTGGAAAATCCTCCGTTTGGGGATTGAGCCGCTGTATCTCAGTTACCATAGCACCATCGAATAGTAATACCCTCTTTTTTGCTGCCTCAATGAATGATTCTTGCAATTACTATGAACTTTTGTAACAATTGATGGGGTTTAAAACTTTTGTAATTGATTAATAATTTTGACGCACATCTTCCCACAAATCGGATAATGCAACAAAAGTATCATTAGAGGAAAATTATCAATATGTCATAGTTATTTGTACAATAAGACTCTCAATTTAGAGATTCAAGTCAGGGAGCATGTAGAGCGCGCTGCGGGCGTTATCCTATGCAAATACTATAGGCTACACGAGAAATACCATCTTGCATATGGCCCATTAAAAAATATCCAAACCTCTATCAAAGTAAGCACGTCTCAACGTAACCCACGCGAAGGCGGTCGATGCCTTAAAGATAATTAAGCCAGAAAGCAGAGAAAATAAAACCAGTGCTGTGCAGCAGCTAGGTATTCTGTCAGGGTCTGACACGAGAGATGGTGCGTGGAAAAGGCACAGTGTCCTTGATATCTTCGACATTTGTTATCCACCGCATCAAACGCTCAATGCCAAGCCCAAACCCGCCATGTGGTACAGAACCATAATTTCTTAGGTCAAGATACCAATCATAGGCCCCAGGGTCAAGCCCCTCTTTCTTAATGCGCTCACTGATTGAGACAATATCGTCTTCTC
>JALYGW010000015.1 GCA_030776915.1 Thermoproteota archaeon | reverse complement strand
TTTTGTCCTGGCCTTCTTTGCTGCCAGCCGATGTAAGGTGAGCATGGTCTGATGGTGTCTGAGCAGTATTGCCGCTGCCACCTGCTGCTGCTCCGGATGCTGCATGCTTTTGCTGTTGTTGTTGTTGCTGCTGTTGCTGGGCGAGCTGCGCTATCTGTTCTGAACTAACTCTTGCAGTCGCAGTCGGTGGAGTTGCCATTGGCTTTTGTACCTCACCAGCAGCGGTAGCGGGCACAGGCTTGGCTGGAGCGGGTATACCTGCAGGCCTAGAGGGAGTCGGTGGGACAGGCCTAGGCGGCGGTGCCTTTGCACGTGTTCTGCCGTACCTGTAGACATGGAACATTGCTGCAAAGACCAGCATCATTATGCCTATTATAAAGAGTGAGTAGTTCTGCATTCCTTGAAGTACCGCATAATATGCTGAGATGTTGAGATAGACTTGAAAAGCAAGGAGCGTTATAAACAAAACGTAAAGCCACTTTTGCGAGATATTTATTGAACCTTTGGGCGCCTTCTTGGGCTGAAGCTTAGCGTTTGCTTCTGCATGCTTGGCTAGCTTGATCATCATGTAAGTAAATCCAAATGATAGCGGGACGAGCAATATCATAACTGTGTAAAAGAATATGGGGTCAATCACCAATCTATCAAGTAGCGCCTTATTCCTATCAGGGTCAATATAGAATCCCCAGTATGTGGTGATAATGATCTGTGCAATGCTTGTGATGCCTATCGCAGTGATAATCGGCCTATCCTTCCAAGAGAATTTCTTGTACTTGTCTATAAACGGAATAATCAGTAGCACAAATATGAACAGCCCTGGCCAGGCGACGCCTGTGACAAACTTGTCATACATAGTACGCAAAAACGCGTAGAGTCCAGTAAGGTACCACTCCGGAACTGTGATACCAGGCGGCACTTCAGGCTCAAAAGGCAGCCCGAGACCTACAGGGAACACTCCGCCTGTCAGCATAACTGCGCCTGAGACTGCCATGACCATTGGCACGTCAAATACGAGGAACCGTGGAAAGTGGACTACCATGAGCCCAAGCATCGCTATCGGTAGCAAGAATACATGGAATGCATAGAATCTCAGGATGAAATCGTGAAAGCCTGCGCCAAAGAATGCTTCTCTCATCTGAGGTCCCAGCACAGGTATTGAGTTGGTTAGCGATGCAGCAATAGAGATTGCGAGCTCCGCGCGCTCACTAAAGATGATATCATAGCCCGTGAATGCTTCAAGAATGGTCAAGACACCAAGTATGACGCCTGTGACCCAGAGTATCTCATTTCGGATCTTGTAGCGGCCGCTAAAGTACTGATAGTACATATGGAGTAGCGCCATCATAACCATCGCATTTGATGCGTGATAATGGATGTTGCGTATGTGGAACCCATATGGGATGGTGTCGTTTATGTTCTCGACGCTGCTCCACGCACGGTCAAGTATAGGTTCGTACCACAGCATGAGCAGTGCGCCAGTGATACCAAGTATAATAAACATGATGAAAGTTAGCATGCCAAGGAAACCAAGCGGGCTAACGAACCTTCCGGGGAAGGTAAACTTCATCCCCATGAATATGGTTCGATCTACTCCGGCGTATACCCACCGGATGAACCTTACAAAGCTGTTTTCATACGTTAAGGTAGCGCCCATATCCAACTATTCCATTTGCATTAGGGTCCCACGTAGGGGGTAATATCAATATGTCTCCGTTAGAATCAACTTCAAGGTCAAGTTTTGGAAGGACGTTTGAGGGCGGCCCCTGCAACGCCGCCGGGCCTGCAAATGCCGCCCCCGTCATAGGATCATACATGCTTCCATGGCAAGGGCACTCACCTCTCTTTCTACCTTCCTCCGGCCAGTATTTCCAAAGGCACCATAGATGTAAGCAGATCATGCTGTATGCTCTAAAGGCAGAAGCGTCATTTCTGTCACCGCCAAGTTCCTGGGGCAGCCTTATCAGCTGCCAGGTGCGAAACGCTTCCTCATTTAGCACAGGATCATCGCTCTTAGGATATATGATTACTTCGGAATGGTTAACTTGAAAGGTATTAATGTTGGCAACTGTGCCATCGGCAAGCTCTGCCTTTGCCCTCTCACCCTGGGTGCCAGCAGGGTTTGGCAAGAATTTGCCCCAATCAACAAATGGCGTAAAGGTCATTACAGTACCAGCGGCAGCCATTAATTTCAGAAAGTCGCGCCGAGATACTCTTCCTCCAATTGCAGGAGGGGTTTGCGCCATACCAAAGAAAAGGATTCTTTGATAATTAATAAATCTTTGGAAATTGAGTTCAATAGACGAAAGGATAAACGCAGGATCTTAAACCATGGCAGGTTCTCCAAGGATGGATAAAAAGTGATATACAAAATTTTGTTGAAAAAATCTTCTTCTTCTTCTTATTGATGCTGTCCAGCAATCTTCTGCTCAAACCAAGAAGTGCCTTCCAACTTGGCGTACTTTATGTATGCTCCAGCCTTGTCAATACCTGCGACCTTGGCATTTTGAAGATTTGCTTCAACAAGGATCGTTTGCAGCATCTTGCTTCCTGTCAAGTCTGCATCCTGTAAATTGGCCCACATCAGGTTCGTTTTGATTAAGTTGGTGTTTATAAGACGAGCTTCTTTCATTTCTGAATAGAGTAGGAGCGTTTCACTAAGGTTGGCACTTCGAAAGTCTGTGCCATTTAGGCTTGCCTGAACTAAATTTGCTCGAGTTAGGTTCACGTTGACAAAGTTTGCCCTGTCTGCAATTACACCATTAAGAAAAGCACCGGACATATCCTTGCCGGAGAAGTCTCTATCGCTAAAGTCCAGTTTGACTCTCAGGTTCTTGGCCATCATCCTCCAGGAGTTAAACTCTTGGATCTTACCTTCAGTTAGCAGCCTAAACCCTTCTTCCTGTGCACTCGACATGCCTGTCGACGTTTACCTTTTTATATATATATACATGTATGTCTGCTTATCAAGCAGAGGTGTTCCAAGGATTTATTCCCTTTTGGTAACGTAGCGCGTCTATGAGCCCTTCAGCGTAGCCGATACTCAATACCGCCAGCTCAAACTTGCCTTGGCGAAGAAATTGTTCAGAATCTGCAATGTAGCATTCAGCGTTTTCCAGTGTTTCAAATATCCCTTTGTTACTGTCGGTACCATCTCTGAAAAGCTTGAACATCTCCTGGACTGCCTGCTTGGCTTTCGGAGCGTAGCGCTCGACCATTTGGGCTTCAATTCTATTGATGCTTTGAGAATTGTCGGTTGGCTCATCAATGTTTTCTGTAACGGAAGCAAGCGCCTCTGTCTCGGTGAAGTGCAACGCACCCGTCACAATCACGGAATGCGGACCAATGCCAAATTCCAGCTTCATGAGCGACTTGACTTTGCCTGATATGATCTTTTGATCTTGCATGCCTACTCTGGAGGCGACTACGGCAAAGGTGTTGTCAGAAAAGATCTCGTGCTTATGAGCTTGTTCCGCATCTAGCAGCATCTTAAACACAGAAGATGGATCAAGGAAGAACTGCTCCTCTTTGCTTTCATCATCATGGCTGTACTCTGTCAAAATAAGCGTATGACTCCCAGAAAGCAGGTTTTGAAAAATAGTGTTATAGACAGTGACCGCCGAGAGAAGCTTAGACATCATTGTAACCATCCTGCCAAACTTGTAAACATGCAGCCCACTCTCGCCAATTAAAGAGGCAATGCCTGATGCAGAATGGAGAATTGCGCTCTTGATTGAGTTTTTGGCAGCTCTTGAGCGAAGCTCGCTATGGGTCGTGGCAATAAGAGGATCGCCATAAGTTACAAGAGCTACATCTTTGGTTTTGGCTGCTTCTAAGATCTCCCTGCCGTCTTCTACAAACCACCTCTGCACTGGTTTGGTGTGCATTTCAAGTAAAGAGTTCAAGCCCTGTATGTCGACTTCAGAAAGGGCACTGGTGAACCTTTCTATATAGACAACGTTGCATTTTCTTAAGACATCTAGTGCGGCAATACTTAAACCACGGTAGCCATTGATGCCAATTCCGACAAACCATAGCATGGAGCAGGGAGGCAGTCGTCGGCTATATTATTACTCCTTTTTTTTCTTCTTCTTTAGATGATGTAAACGCGAAAGGTGAAAAAGAGCTCGGTTATACACTTCTATGCTTGCCACATACTCATCAATATTCACCCGTTCGTCGGCGGTATGTGACGCATGGGCATCACCTGGTCCATATGTGATAACAGGTATCTTGAAGCTGTGCCCAAGCACGTTCATATCACCTGTACCTGTCTTGCGCAAAAGCAGAGGTCGTTTGCTGCGCACATCGAGGACTGCGAGCAGAAGTGCTCTGACAAGCGGCGACGTGTGGTCGGCTTCAAAGGGCTCTGTCTTGTCCTCTATCCTATAGGCTGCCTTGATCCCCTTTTTTGCTGAAACTCTGGTAATGACATCGTCTACAGTGCGGAGCACGTTACCACAGGTTGTTATGGTGGGAACCCTAACGTCTATCGTTACCTTACACTTTTGAGGTGTCACGTTGTGGCTTGAGCCGCCTGTTATCTCTGTGAGACTACAGCTTATTGACTTGGCGTTATTCTCTGCAGTGCCCACGCGGCCTATCTCTGACTTGATCTCATTCCAAAAGTCATACATTTCCTCAATAGAGTTCTTGGCAAGCCAAGGTGCGCTAGCATGGGCGCTCTCGCCCACATCGCATGTCAGCCTTAGTGCAAGCCTACCTTTGTAGGCTACGGTGATATTGTCAACTCCGGAAGGTTCGCCAAAGACCGCATAATGGACTCCTATTTTGCTTTTGACCAGCTGCTTAATGCCTGTCGCATTGCCTTCTTCGTCTACTACTCCTGCAAAAATGACAGTGCCGCTCTGTTTTGGAAATTCAGATGCTGCCAAGAGCATCGCCATCAGTGGAGATTTTGCATCAGAAGCACCACGGCCATAGAT
>JALYGW010000014.1 GCA_030776915.1 Thermoproteota archaeon | reverse complement strand
GGTTATGATCGAGTGCCATCGTGTGCTCAAACCCGGCAAGGTGGTGGGATGGCTAATAGGCGATCAGTGGATAAAGAAAAAATTCACACCCGTTGGCTTTCACGTCTACGAGTGCCTTTGCAAATATTTTGACACAGTGGACATTGTATGTGTAGCAAGGAGGAGCCAAACATCCAACACGGCAATATGGCATAGCCGCGCGCTACGCTTCAACTTTTATCTTCGCGGGTTTAAGTACCTTTTTATAATGAGGAAGTCATCGGCTGGTGAGTTGCCTGCAAAAAGAAAGGTCAGATGGATGCATTACTCAAGAATCTAGAATTTTTCTGCTAGCATACATCAGCATAATCTTGGCATCTCTTGTTGAACCAGAATTGTATTGCATGTTAGACAATATGTACGCAGCTCATAGGACTAGTGGGTGTAAATATACGTGATCGTTTTGGGGATGCAATGCAGGCCCATATCATGCTTAAATCCCAATTCTAGTTGCTACAGTTGCTCAGACTTAACACTTAGGATTAGTACGAGAAATTTGCTTGCTAGGCCCTACAAATACAAAGCGCATCGCAAACCAAGTATGTTTTTTGGAACAAACGGTTGATCAGCATCAATCATATCATGTCACAATCTAAAATTATTGGTCTCCTATTATTGTGAGAATGGTGGCGATTACAGCTACTGCTCCAAGGCCGACGCCTACTACAACCCACCGCATCCAGCTAGGCATATATGGATCCTTTAAGGCCTGCGAGATATTATTATTGTCTCCTGTGGTTGGCGCTGTGCTTTTTCTGTCACTTCATCTATCTACTCGGTCATTGCAACCTCTGCAATGTCGCTTACATACTCGACTGTCATTCTAATGTCTTATAGAGCTAGATTGATATTATGTAGGTCAGGCACTCTGTCATTTTCTAGGGCAGCCACGATGTCGTCTTGGAGTGTCTTGCGCCCCAGTAGTGCTTTGAAGAGTCTCCCAGCACTGTCAGTGCAAGCTGGCTCATTTTCTCTATCTTTTAAACAGAAGGATATCTTGTCTTTTAGCTTGATTGATTGCTTTGTTGATTATACTGCAGGTATGATCGGCAGCTCTCTCGATGCTCTTGGCAACTATACGGGAATTTAGACAATCTGAGGTCTTCAATCCATCTTTTTGGCAGTGATAGGATGTATGTTGACCCGCCTGTAAATTGCACCATGCGAACTTCCACAGGATCTGATCCTGTTCTTACTGTTGCAGACTAATGAAGCTGTAAAAAGTGCGTTGCGAAAATGGGCAATATATTATTACTATATACTGCCTTGTATTCTCCATATGCTCTATATGCACATTCATGTTTAGCGCCTTGGGCTTGACGTGCCTGTAACAATATAATGCACAGAATCACCTATATAACAGGCGTGATCTGAAATGCGCTCAAGGTACCGAAGTATTAGCAGAGCAGAGATGTAGCAGCGAGGGTCAAAAGATCTTTTATCAGTTTTTTCATATGGTGTGATGGCTTCTCTCAAATACTTCCTATAAAGCGCGTCAACTGTATCGTCCATTTGATACAACTTTTCTGCTGCATTTTTGTCTTTTGACTGCAGTGCCTGAACACTTGTGTGTATCATTTCCCGGACTGTGCAAGACATTTCTAGAACTGCACTCTTGTCGCAATTGGCTATTGAGCCCATGGTTTCAAGTACATCAACAATATCGTAGGCGTAGCGGCCAAACCGGGAAAATCCATATGCAATTTCCATGCATGATCTGATGAAGCGGAGGTCAGTGGCAACTGGCTGGTAGCGGGCAATCAGCTCAATTGCAAGGTCGCCAACTTCATCCTGTAGTACTCTGAGCTGCTCTGACCATTCAAAGATGACTTTTTTTGTACTTGTCCCTTTTTCATATGATTCGATGGCAGTTGTCACAGATTTCTCTGAAAGCTTGGCCATGTCCATGATGATATTCTGTATACGGTCTATTCCAAGGTCTAAGAGACGGGTCAAATTACCAAATGTCTATCTTGCTTAGCCGAACTTGCCAGATATGTACCTTTCAGTAAGCTCCTTCTGAGGATTCTCAAAGATCTGCTTCGTCCCCCCATATTCAACAAGCTCGCCAAGGTACATAAAAGCGGTGAGATCAGACACGCGTGCAGCCTGCTGCATATTGTGTGTAACAATTATTATGGTCAGATCTTTCTTGAGGTTGTGTATCAGCTCCTCGATTTTAGAGGAGGCAATTGGGTCAAGGGCAGACGTCGGCTCATCCATCAGGATCACTTCAGGATGCATAGCAAGTGCTCTTGCTATGCACAATCTCTGCTGCTGCCCACCAGAAAGGCTCAGACCAGGCTTGCCAAGCTCGCTCTTAACTTCTTCCCAAAGAGCTGCGCCTTTAAGACTCTCCTGAACAATGTCCCCAATAAGCCTCTTGTCCTTGATACCGTTGAGCTTTAGTCCAGCCGCTACGTTGTCATAGATGCTCATTGTAGGGAAAGGATTGGGTTTCTGGAAGACCATTCCAATGCGCCTTTTGATAACAACAGGATCCACCCTTTTGTCATAAATGTCAATGTTGTCAAGAATGACACTTCCCTTTGCAGTTGCACCCGGCGTCATTTCGTGCATGCGGTTCAGGCATCGGATTAGAGTAGTTTTGCCGCAGCCAGACGGCCCTATGATTGCAGTAGCTGTGTTTTTCTTTATGTCAAGGCTAACATTTTTCAGAGCCTGTTTCATTCCGAACCATGCACTGAGATTTCTAATAGAAACCTTGTAACGATCTTGCAGATCGGCTGTGGGCGGCCGGACACCGACATTTTCGATACTACTATCTATTGCTTCATGGGTCACTACTTAGGCTTCCCCCCATGGCTAATTATGTATTATCTATATTCTCTATATAGAGAAAAAACAGCAGTTAGTGCTATACATTCAGGCAGAAATTGCCTTTATTCTGAATCCTTTCTTGTATGCCAGCATCCTTAGACCCACACTCATAACAAGAACTAAGAGTATGAGTATCAGCGCAGCCCCCCATCCAAACTCGTGGGCGGACTCGTATGGCTGCGAGGCGAGGCGCCATATCCTAAGCGGCAGAGCATCCACAGGATCGGTAAAACCGGTAAAGAAGAGGCTGGTTCCAAGTATCGTCATGATAAGTGGCGCAGTCTCGCCGGCTATTCTTGAAAGTGCAAGGACGATTCCTGTTAGCACCCCACTTTTGGCCGAAGTCAGTACAATAAACAAGACTACCTTCCACTTAGGAATTCCCAATGAATAGCCTGCCTCACGGATAGAATTTGGAACTATCTTAAGCGTCTCTTCTGTGACCCGCACAACGATAGGAACCATAATTATAGAGAGAGCAAAAGCGCCTGCCCAGACTGAAAATGAACCAATTGTCAGTACAATGACTACAAAGCCGACAATGCCAACCACAATGGATGGAAGGCCAGTAAGGACATCATTCAGAAATCTAACAGCATAGGGGAATTTACCGCTGCCTGCAAATTCTGACAGATATATGCCGGCCAGTACTCCAACGGGTGCGCCTATAAGCGACGCGAGAGCGATTACTATAAGAGTACCCTGAATGGCGGGACCAATCCCGCCTCTTCCAGAACCTATTGCGCCAGGGGATTGCGTCAGGAATTCTAGGCTCAAAGCGCCTACCCCATTCTTAACAACTTCGACCAATATGCTGCCAAGCGGGATGATGGCGGCAATGACACAGGCTATTACAACGCCTGTGGCAATCTTGTCAAACAGCCGGCGTCTAATTGACTGCTTATCCATCATTTGCTGGATCTCGACCCGACGTCTTATGCTGCCACCATCGTTTGCAAATGTTTCAGTCAATCTTTCATTTTGTTCTACCATATTATGTCACTCCCTTCCTGGTGAAGCCTTTGCGATCCGCGAAACCATGAGTCGCGCTCCAGCATTGATGCCAATTGTAAGCAGGAACAGAACTACGCCAAGGCCAATGAGGGCAGAAACATGAAGTGATGTTACCGCTTCGTTAAACTCGTTGGCAATTAGGCTGGCAAGGGTCTGGCTTGGTGAAAATAGCGAATTAGGTATGGCAGACGCTCCGATAGCGTTTCCAATTATCATAGTTATAAGCATCGTTTCACCTACTGCCCTGCCAAGCCCAAGTATAGCTGCTCCAAATAGTCCAGACTTGGCATATGGAAATATAGCGGTCTTAATCATTTCCAGCCTGGTTGCTCCAAGGCTGTACGCTGCCTCTCTTTGAGTGTTGGGCACTGCCCTTATTACCTCGCGTGAAATCGAAGATACAGTGGGGATTATCATTATTGCCAGTACAATGCCGGCAGTAAAGATATCTAAGCCAAAGGGGGTCTTTGCAAAAATTGGGATTGTTTCGCCAAACGTCTGGTTTAATGGCACTTCAATAAAATCCCGTATCCAGAATCTAAATACAAAGAGCGCCCAAAGGCCATAGATTATACTAGGCACCGCAGCCAACAGTTCTATTACGAATGATAAGGGAGTTGACATCTTCTGCGGAGCTATTTCTACAATGAAAATGGCTATTCCTAAGCTTATTGGAACCCCTATTGCCATTGCAATACCTGAACTTATCAGCGTACCAACGACGTAAGGAAGGGCGCCGTAGGACTCACGTCCTTCAACTGCATTCCAATCTGTTCCAGTTATGAATCCTATTACTCCTTCGCTATAAAACACTTCAGCCGACCCAGAAAATATTGAAATCGCTACAAGACCGAGCAGCAGTATAGTATAGCTGGCTGCGCCTACCACTATTAAACGAAATATTTTGTCTCCTCTAGGCGTATTCTTGAGCAAAAAAGGCGAAAGCCTGTCATGGACTGACTCTTTTTTTACCCCTATTTTAGTTAGTTCTTTTGACAAAGATCCGCGGTTTTTCCTTCGCACATAAATTATCATCCCTACAGCAGCGACAATTGGCAGTATTACAACGGCCGCTACAAAGGATACCAAAATTTCTGGAGATGCGGGATCAGTTTCATTC
>JALYGW010000013.1 GCA_030776915.1 Thermoproteota archaeon | reverse complement strand
GTCCAATCCAAAGGCCATATAGATTTCGGCCAGGGCTCATTCCAGAAACCTTGGCCTATCGCGGTTTATCCTCAGTTTCCCGAGGTTATCCACATCCTTTGGGCATGTTGACTACGTGTTACTGAGCCGTATGCCACGCCTTGCGGCGTTGACTCGCATGGCTTAGTCCCACTCTGATAGCAGTCGGGTCCGGCAGGATCAACCGGAGTCAATCCTTTATTTTCTCAATTATAATGAGAGTACGGCCGGACAACTTGGTATTGTGCGGATCGTATTTGGGTGTTCGTGTGACCGAGTCAGATCCAATGTGGTCATCGGATCTCCATAGTATGAGCGCAACTGGAGGTCAGTGAATCACAAAATGGCGCTAAGACCAAACATCCTCACTGACGCCGCCTTTCACATTGCGTTCGAAGCATCATTCTTTTGCAGTACGCTGATATAAACCTTTTCGAATTCAACCATCGAGCCTCAGCAGTAACAAGTATCAAACCAAAGCCTGAGTTAGTATTCCTGGCTAATGTTACTAAAAGGAGCTAAATAAAGGCTTTGAAAGAATACCTTATATTACTATATAATTCACTAGTAATGACACTACTACGCAGATGATTTAGAAAATTTTTGCCATTGCGGCATCCGGATTTGGTCGCCTGCCACCGGCTGATTGGCAGACTAGATTGTACTTATCTTTTAGCTTAGCTTAGCTTAACTCTTATATCTTAACAGAATTTTTGGCAGTCTGGAATTTTGAAAGAAAATCAGAAGGCTGGCTACTATTGGTCACAATTAGTTTTCATAAATACAAGCTCTATATAGCATATGGCAGCAAATCTTGTTGATGCAACAAGAGAGCGCGGGCCACCCTAATATCAGAAAACCCAACAGACTTGCAAAGGAAACAAGTCCTTATCTATTGCAGCATGCTTACAATCCTGTTGACTGGTATCCTTGGGGAGAGGAGGCTCTACAAAAGGCGAAAAATGCGGATAAGCCGTTCTTCCTGAGTATTGGTTACAGCGCATGTCACTGGTGCCATGTCATGGCACATGAGTCGTTTGAAGATAACGAAGTTGCCAAGATAATGAATGAGAACTTTATCAATATCAAGGTTGACAGAGAGGAGCGTCCAGACCTCGATGATATTTACCAGCGGGCCTGCCAGCTTGCCACCGGAACTGGGGGTTGGCCGCTGTCGATTTTTTTGACACCGGATCAAAAGCCATTCTATGTTGGAACCTATTTCCCAAAAGATGGCAGCAGCCATTACAACATGCCCGGCTTTAGGAATATACTGCTTCAACTTGCTGACGCGTATAAGAACAAGAAGAGTGAGATCCAAGCAGCAAGCAGCGAGTTTACGCATGCTCTATCTCAGACCGCAACGGATCTGGTTGTGCGAGCAGATATAGTAGAAAAAACAAACTTGGACCGGTCCATACTTGACGAGGCTGCAGTTGGGCTGCTTCAAATGGGAGACAGGATATATGGCGGGTTTGGATATGCCCCAAAATTCCCAAATTCGTCGAACCTAATGTTCCTGTTAAGGTATTACGACATCTCGGGTATCAACCGCTTCCGAGACTTTGTGATATTCACTGCAGACAAGATGGCCGAAGGCGGCATTCATGACCATCTTGGTGGAGGCTTTGCACGTTATGCCACTGACCAAAAATGGCTTGTACCGCATTTTGAAAAAATGCTATATGATAACGCGCTGCTGTCGCAAATATATGCTGAACTGTATCAGATTACAAAGTCTGAGTCTTACTTGCAGATAACATGCAAGACACTTGACTACGTAATAAGAGAAATGACACATTCTGATGGTGGATTGTACTCCGCACAGGACGCCGACTCTGAGGGAGAAGAAGGCAAGTTCTATCTTTGGAAAAAGAAGGAGATCGAATCTGTAATTGACGACGAAACTGTTACTAACATCTTCTGCGAACACTATGGTGTCACACAAGGAGGAAATTTTGAAGGCAAGAACATCCTCAATGTCAGAGTGCCAATAACAAGTCTTGCCAAGAACCATAACAAGACCCCTGAACAAGTGGCCCAGATACTCAGAGATGCTTCCGCTAAGCTCTTAGCAGCGAGGGAGGAAAGAGTCAAGCCTGCAAGAGATGAGAAGATCCTGACATCATGGAACGGCCTTATGATATCGGGTTTTTCAAGAGGTTATGCCATCAGCGGATACACAAAATACTTGCAGGCCGCAAAGAATGCAGTTGGATTCATCGAAAGCAAGCTCGCCTCCGGTGACGGTCGCCTGAGGCGTACGTTCAAAGATGGGCAGTCAAAATTGAACGCATATCTTGAAGACTATGCTTTCTACGTCAGTGGCCTGCTCGACCTATTTGCGGTAAATTCAAAACAGGAGTACCTTGACAAATCGATCATGTATGCGGATTTCATGTTACAGCACTTTTGGGACGAGAAGGAAGGCAACCTATTCTTTACATCTGATGACCATGAGCAGCTAATTTCAAGAACAAAGAATTTTTATGACCTTGCCATACCAAGCGGCAATTCTATGGCTGCATCCAATCTGTTAAGGCTTTACCATTACACCCAGAATAACAACTACCTTAACAAGGCAGTCAGAATAATGAAAGCTGGATCGCGGTCAGCTGTTGAAAATCCTTTTGGCTTTGGGCAGATGCTGAACTCAATTTATCTTTACGTGAAGGGGCCGGTAGAGGTAACAGTAATCGTTACTGATAATAACAGCAACAACACCAGCACTTCCAGCCTAGTGACTTGGCTTAATAGGCAATTTCTTCCACATAGCATAATTAGTACAGTGCATCCAAGCGAACTTGGGAAGTTACAACGTTACCCTTATTTTAAAGGGCGTGAAGCCGAAGGAGGACAGGAAACTGCGTTCGTTTGCAAAAACTATACCTGCTCGCTCCCGATCAAATCAATCGAAGAGTTGGAAAGGCAGGTCATGCCCTCCTGATATCTATAAGCAGCTTGTCGCCTACTCGTGGACTGCCGATTTTCTCGTAGCGATTCTTTGGCATCGTTATTTGTATAACTGTCTGCGTGTACGTCTTGATCAATCTCTGCGGCTCGGATTTGAGGATGGCTTCAAGTAGTGGCTTGATCTGCTGCTTTACGTGCTTGTCTGTGACAGCCCTATCGATTGCTTCAAGTATCATTTGCTGTCGCGATACTGGCTCTAACTCAATATCTTCGCTTAACGCAAGGCTTACATTGGCTCCAGTTTCTGTCAACTGGTTTATTCGATATCTGATACGGTCATCATCTTGCATGAATATTCTTTACCTCTAATGGCTACTAAAACTTGCTATTTTTACTCCTCGATGCTTAGTTCTTTGTACGGGAAAAGGTGTCACGAGTTCTAAATTTTCATCTCACCAATTACGTTAATATTATTGCTGTCTCTCTATGCTGTTTTGGCCTGCCTTGCAGCAAGCCTCCTGGCAGCCTCTAATTCTCTCTTCATGATCCTATAAAGAAGTATATGTGTGTGCATATGGGTTGATAAGGCAAATTCGAGTGCAACCCCATCTGACGATGCTCACATAAAAGGAATATGTAGAGGAAACAAATGTGATCCTTAGGCTTGAGGTTGCGATAGAACAAAAGGGAGCATGCACTTTATTTTCGAACTACAAGATCAGTAAAAAATATCAGGATACGGTCGTCGGGGTGATGCTTGATGCAGCAACAATAACAACAACAACAACAACTACTACTAGTACAGGAATTTGAATCTGTCGAAGGAATATATTTCTGCTCTCATTTTGGTTTTGGCACTGAATATCAGATGTGTCAGGTATAGTCGCGCTAATCTCTGAATAGCTCCTCTTCCTCAAGATCCTTGTCCTTCTTTGTAAGGTAAATCAAGACGCCTGCAATAGCTGCAAAGCCAATGACATTGACAAGTAGTATCGACGAATCTACGCGCTGCGAAAGGATATAAAGCCTGACAACTGCATATATGATTGCAGCAGCAAGAGCTACTAGGCATCCAGCTACGCCATATCTGATCGTCCGTCTGTTCACAATGATACTTGAGGAGACCTCCGTATAACTTTTAACCAAAGAACAACTATACAATACAATATAACACATATGCAGCTGGTCAAGAAATATGAGATACAGTCAAGGCATAATATGATAGAATTTCTTAACAGCCAGCCGGCTGGAAGAATTGCCTCCCTAGATGGGAACGGATATCCACAGGTCATCCCTATGAACTTCGTCTACCATGCTGGAGTAATATACATGCATTCTCACCCCTTTGGCGAAAAACTGGACAACATTAGGCGTAACCCCAACGTAGGATTTGAAGTGGACCAGCACATCTGCTTCCTACCTTCTTATTATTTTCATCCAACTGATGCCTCTCAAGCGGACACGCTATACATAAGCGTGGTAATCAAGGGCAAGGCAGAGCTTGTGCAGGGGCATGAGGAAAAAGCATTGGCGCTTAATGCACTAATGGAAAAGTACCAGAAGGAGGGTGGGTATGAAGCCCTTGACGCGAACATGCCTTCGGTGCATGAAGTTGCAATAATCAAGGTTATCCCCAGAGACATGCGGGGGAAATATAAGATAGGGCAACACTGGGCAAGGCCGTATCGGCTCAAGATGGCAAGGAATATCTTAGAGCGAGAAGGGCGGGAGGTTGCAAGACCTATTCTCCGAATAATGGGTGTTGACATCACAGCTGGTGGAGAGAGCCTTCATGTATTAGAAGAGCCAGAGATGTAGACGCATAATATATAGATTTCAGGTAGATTTCTTTATCATTGCTGCTCTAACCCTCAGGAGGGAATAGCCGACAGAGCACCTCGCTATACCACTCGATTAGCAAGGAGAACAAGAGCTCGAAGATCTTCATAGGAGAACATTATCTACGTTGTTTTTTGTTGCCCGAGGAGTTTGGGATATATTACCGGATTAGGTCTCCTTAGATGTTAAGGAATTCTTTTGCCTTGTTGGGTCGCACAAATTTCAGATTGTTGGAAAATATTCAAAAACATGCATCTTATTCATAAGCTGAAAAGTACTGCTTTCGCTATGTAAAGGCAAAAAGGGCAAGCAAGTCGTATTCGAGTCTTAATTGATTGGAGGTGAAGCGTTATTTTCGAGATAGATGAACCCAGGGTTGTTCGATCGGGTACTTTGTCTTACATTTGCATGCTATATTATTTTTTAATAAAATTCTATCTAAGAATTGAATGGGATTTATAGATGGAGCTACTATGTTTCTGCCTTTTGAATCATTAAGTTAATAGCTTCGAGGTGGGCTGAAAGGTCACTTAGAACCTCTATTTTTCTCTTAGGGTAATTTGCAAAGCGTAACACACCCTCAATGAAATCAGGTATCTGTACTGTTTCTTCCCCCGGCACTTCAATACCATGACGTGTGAGCAGGTACGACTTGATCACGGATGCTGTTTGCACACCGTTCAGGAAATAGCTCTGGCCATTTGGCATAGAATGAGATGCCCTCATATAACACGCCTTCATCATATCAGTTGCAATGGCAATCTCTAGCTCAAGTTTGCTAAGCGCGTCTACAAGCTGGCGGATCTTTTCTGTTATTTCTTCGACCATACCGCGTCAGCATAATCATCATTACTTGACTAGAATTAATAGCTTGCATGATAAATATTCCTTAAGATTAACGAAATGATCGAAGCTAGAATTCAGAAGGATTTTCCCTACACATCTTTTTTTCTGCAAGGTTCACCAAGCTCCTGTCGTCATGATAGAACAGAGGTTTACTATAATGGTTGGAAAAAACAGATAATGTACATTAACCGCTCTCACATACACATTTTGAAGGGATCCTAGACTTGAGATCTCTTTACCAACTCTTGATATTATTCTACTTTAACTTCTTCTTTTTCAGCGTTTTTGGCTTCCTGCTCATAAAGCTTTTTCAGTTCATTTTGCAGAAACTCCTTGTATCTATTGCGCTCTTCTTGAGTCATTGAATCAAGGTTTGAGCTAAGGGCCGTACCAATTGCTGTGATTCTGTCTATAAGATCCATCGCTACGAACCTGCCCACATTGCCGACACGAAGCATTACGTCAATCTGTCTTTGAATCATATTGCCAAAGGATTGCAAATCTGAGGTTATCTCGAGTCCTTTCTTTGTGATCATATACCTGCCGTCTTTGTTTTCCATAACCAAGCCGTCGTCTAGTAACCTACCGAGCAATGGGTAAATTAAACCAGGAGACGGCTTCCACTTGCCCTCGCTCTGCAGAGTAGCTTTGTCAATTATCTCCTTGCCCGTCATAGGCTGCTCTCTCAGAAGCGACAGTATGTATTGTCTAGAAAAGCCCCTAGGGATGGCACTTCCTACCCTTGTTAACCATTCAGATATCATATCGCTAGTAATATCACTAGTGAAATATATTAACTTTTTGGCTATACTAAGTCAGTTGCATTGAGAGCAGTACTAGGGGGATATATCCATCTAGTCTCTTGCATATCCGCGAACAATATTGAAACGATGCATTTGAACCCTCATGGGAAGAGCTACGCAAGAAAAAAATGGTAGCGAGTTACTCAATTGTCTACCATTTGCATTATCGTTTTGGATCCGTTATAACAACTCTACTACAGTAAAAAGTAAACGCCCGAACTATTTTATTAAACATCATTCTACTATATTGAAGTGGCCTCGGAGCAACTATTCGTTAGCATCATCATCATTCTTGTTGCTGCCAGGATCCTCGGTGAAGTCTTTCAGCGCATAGGGCAGCCGCCCCTTGTAGGTGAGCTCTTGGCAGGACTCATAATAGGTCCATCGATTTTAGGGCTAGTGCATCCAAGCATCGACCTTCATGTGCTATCAAACCTCGCTGTGTTCTTCTTGATGTTCCTTGCAGGCCTTGAAATGGATCCACGCGAGATCAGACGTGCAGGCGGGTCTGCAATAGTGATATCGATCGTTGCCTTCCTCATTCCACTTTTATCGGGCACAGGTACATCGCTTCTCTTTGGGCTTACAACTGTTCAGTCGCTCTTTATGGGGTTGCTCTTGTCAATAACTGCGGTACCGGTGAGCGCCATAGTGCTAATGTTATGCTTAAAGTCTAGTAAGGTTTTTGGGAGTCTATTTTTATCTGCTATGCAAATAGGCATGCAGAAAGTCATGCATGAAATGTCTGAATGGTTGCTATATGTTTAAATTCACTGGCTCGCATTATCTCCTTGAGGTGTTAAAACACTAACAC
>JALYGW010000012.1 GCA_030776915.1 Thermoproteota archaeon | reverse complement strand
GTTGCAGATTCTCCAGTTTGTGGCAAGAGTATTCTAACCTTTATAAGAAATACAAAGGAAATAGTTTCACAGACTATTAAAAGAATTTCAAAAGCGGTATCGAGGATTCTTGAAGTTGCTTGTTACTAATCTGTTTTCAGGCGTGGCAATTGTAGATTTGGGTCATATCCTTCTCATACGCCAGGAGAATTCAGCAGTTATCGAGTATATGCTACCCCGCAGTTCAATTGGTTTTTGCAGATAGAGTCGGTTTGATTACAATGATGACCAATACTGGCGCTTGGAATATTGTAGTAATTTCATATGACTCTGATTTTTGTTCAGTGGAATCTAGCAAGATATTATGATACTTGCTTAATCTCCAGTAAGAACAATTGAAGTCTTGCATTTCATGTGGGCTAAATAGCCGATGATATGGGCGTAGAGCATGAAACCACTAAGCTATATTCACTAATATCCTTTGAATAACTACGATTGATAAAATTGTTGTAAGAAAAAGATATCTATCTATATGGGAGTATCCAAGAAAGATTGAAAAGCCTATTACCTTTACCATTCTTAGTTGAAGATCGCACTATCAATTGCAGGCAGTGACTCGGGAGCAGGTGCAGGAATACAAGCTGACTTGAAGATGTTTTCTGCACTTGGTGTGTATGGGTGCACAGTAATAACTGCGATAACGGCACAGAACACTAAGCAGGTAGCCGAAATATTCGAGATATCGCCGTCAATGGTGGAACAGCAGATCAGATCGGTTATGATAGATATGCGACCAAATGCCATCAAGATAGGTATGGTGTACAGCGCACCAATAATAGACGCACTCTACCGTTCACTCAAAACAACATACAAGATTCCAATAGTACTCGATCCCATTCTTGCTGCAGGTACTGGCGCCAAGCTACTCCGCACAGAAGCGTACAAATCATTTGTATCAAAACTGATACCTTTATCCACTCTCATAACGCCAAACAGGATGGAGGCTGAAAAACTCGCAGACATTGTGATTAAGACAGAGAATGACGCTATTGAAGCTGCTAGAAAGATCAAAAAGTTAGGAGCAGAGAACGTCATTGTCAAGGGCGGACACTTTGGCTCTGCGCGCGTGACCGACCTGCTGCTCGATAGCAAAGGCAACATCATGAAATTTACAAACCCGTTACTAAAGATAAAGGAAATCCACGGTTCTGGCTGCAACTTTTCCTCAGCAATCACAGCATACCTTGCAAAAGGCATGGCGCTTGCAGAGGCATGCAAGATGGCAAATGAAAATGTCCATACTGCCATCAGAAATGCAGTAAGAATAGGGAGGGGATTGCCCATCGCAAATCCGCTTTCAGTCATCTGTCGTGATGCCAATCGCTACCATACCCTGGCGGATCTACAAGAGGCAGCAGAGCAGGTCAGCATGCTTGATGGCTTTTATAAGCTCATACCTGAGACACAGACTAATTTTGCTTATGCTCTCTTTAATGCAGTCGATATATCAGATGTCGCAGCAGTGCGAGGAAGAATAATCAAGATCGAGAATACCGCTGCGCCTGCTTCATATATCAAGTTTGGTGCCTCCAGCCATGTCGCATCAGCAGTCATTGCATACATGAGTGTCAACCCTGACTTCAGGTCTGCAATAAATATTAGGTTTGATAAAAGGATTGTCGATGTGTGTGAGTCACTATTCTCTGTGGCAAGCTACGATAGGACGAAGGAACCAAAAAAGATCAAAAGAAAGGAAGGGTCTACCGTAGCGTGGGGAATCCTTGCTGCGCTTTCAAAGAATCCCCTCGCAGATGTCATTTATCACACAGGCGATATTGGGAAAGAGCCAATGATAAGCCTGTTTGGAAGAAATCCTACTGAAGTCGTAAATAAGATCAAAGCAATATTGAAAAATTATTATGTGTAGTTAAATTTATGTTATATATAGCAGAACTGAAAAAGGACACAAAGCATGAAAGCGGTAATTCTGGCAGGTGGGCTGGGTACGAGGCTCCAGCCTTATACATTCTTTATCCCAAAGCCAATGCTCCCACTTGGCAATAAGCCTCTCCTTGAACATATTATCGAGTGGTTGAAGAACGCTGGTGATATCAACCACATTGTCATTTGCGTCAGCTACCTTCATCGAACAATAGAAGACTATTTTGAGGACGGCAACCGATTTGGAGTTAAGATCGAGTACGCAAGATCCGAGCGTCCGCTTGCAACAGCAGGCCAGCTTAAGACTGCCGAAAAGTTGCTTGAAGATGACTCGTTTGTATGTATCTATGGAGATTCTGTATATGAGTTCAATTTGCGCAAGATGATAAGGCAGCATAAGGACTCAAAGGCGTTTGTTACTATGGCGCTTCTACAATACTCTACTAAACTAAAGTATGGATTTATCGACATTAATGGTCAGGATAGAGTCACCTCATGG
>JALYGW010000011.1 GCA_030776915.1 Thermoproteota archaeon | reverse complement strand
TTCTCCATTGGTTATCATGGCTTCCAAGAGCAATTAGTTTCTCAATCAAATCAATCTGTTGTGTAACAACTTTAGCTACCCTTACATCATGGTCTGTCGTATCAGAAAACATTATATCGTTTAACCTTTCCTTAGCGCCATCGTAGTCTATGGGAACAACCTTCTCTTTAGACGGCCATACATTTACTATATATACTTCCAAGTCTGGAACCTTCTGTCGATTTTGCTTACCTGCGCTTTTAATAAAGTCCTCGATGTTTTCAGAGCCTAACTTATATTCCCAATAGGCTTTGTGTGACTCTATAACCTCTCTTAATGGAGTATTACTCAGCAAACCGCCGTCCCAAAACTTGCGTCCCTCTATGTCCTGGTAGTCATAAAAGAGAGGCACTGCAGCACTAGCCATTACATGTTCTAGCTTGATACCGTCGTTGTATTCTATTTTGATTGGCTTTCCTGATTGAGTACCTCCTCCATATTCTGTTCTCCTTATTATATTACCTTGGTCATCTTTTTCTTTCTCATAACTATCAAATGTTACTGCTGTACCTTCTGCTACATCCACACTAACTAAGAGAAGTCTTGGCTCACTATTATCAAAGCTTGTTGATATCGGAAAATTGGCAAAGTCGTGTACACTTTTTTTAAGCGGTTCATTGTTATAACGAATCCAAATATTTTTTACAACATTTGGAAGAGTAATCCAAGACGGCAACCATTCGTGCACCGTATCTCCCATGTCAAAGAATTTGCCATCATTAATCATCGTAGGACTAGTAAATACGTTTTTCACTCCTGTATAAGTAAACTTTTTTGTGCAATAGTACCTCCTTGCAGCCTCTCGTGAAGCAGATTGTCTATTTTTGTTATGCCACCATGGCGTCCTTTCTAAGATTATGTCAGAAGGCACCGACACATGCTTCCAGAAATTCTCAAGCTTTTCTGCTGAGGACTTCCAATTTTTTTCTTTTAAATATTCACTAACAATTATTGCAGCATTTATTGCGCCTATCGATGTGCCAGCAATGATATCAAATAGTGGTCTACCTTTCTCATCTTTTTTTCCAATCTTCTCGCATAATGCCTTAAATGCACCCGCCTCATAAGCGCCTAGCGCTCCACCACCTTGAAGAACAAGAGCCCTTTGTTTATTCGGTATTGTTTCATTGTTCATAATGCAATGACGCAAATATCTTTAAAAAAAGATAGGGCGCTATGAGCTTGATTTAAAATTCTATTAACTTTAACTGTCGTCGTGGTCGAGATGATGGCGGCAAACCTTGTTGTTCTTCTTCCTCTTTTCTTCTTTCTTCGTCAATCTTTTTCCCTTCGATGCTATGATGTTTTATATCGCATATTTCTTTCCCAAGTTCAGGACCAAACCCCTCTTAGCTATAACCAGTTGCAAGAGCATCTGATATTTCTAACTGAAAGGGATTTACTTCGCTACGATAAAGAGACTCAAACATTTAAGACTTCGGAAAAGGGTATGAGGTTTCTTCAGATATATGATAAGATAGACGATGAGACCAACCGATCAAAATGATAAAAAAAGGTGAAAGGTTAGCTCATGTAATCTACCAAACGAGGTATCATCAACCACTACTATTTTCTCTTGCCAGCTGCGTGCAAAGCTGAAGATGTTGTTTTTCTTCTCCTAGGATGGACTTAACCTCCGATGCAAATTTCTCGTCTTTTACTTCCTTGGCTAACTCATCTAGGACTTCATAGTGTGTAACTTCTCCACCCTCCGCCAGGCAAAGGAATTCAAGTGCATCAAGCGTATCAGGGTCTTCTCCAAGATATGTCTGCATCATTTGTGATGCTTTTTGCGAAGTTTCTTCTGCGTGTTGTCTGATGCTTTGCTGATCTAGACCTTGTGACTGTGAAACTCCTTGCACGACCTGTTCAATTCTTTTCTGGTGGTCTCCAGCCTCTTTCTGCATGCCCTGAAGTTTACCTTTTAATCCTCTTTCATCCAAGAGCCCCTTTGAAGATAATTCCTCCACTGCTTTTTGAGCAGCCATTTCCAAACCCAAAACTTCTCCTATCTGTTCTTCAAGTTTTTCTTTTTCTACCATTTGATATCAGTTCCAATCACGAGCTATATAGAATAATAAAGAATGTAGGAAATCATATATCAGATAATTCCTTATGCTATCAAATCATGACAACTAGTGAGGTTCGTATTGTACCGACAAGATTCCGTACCGCTCGCACTCTGCGCCATCAATAAGCACACAACACATAGTACAATCTATGCTTTTCAAAGATTGGGCAGATGGATAGCAGATCATCTTTTAGTTTTTCTTGTTCTTCTTTGTTCTACTGTTTTTCTAGGATTTGCCCTGGGCCTACCGCTGCAGCAGGGACACCACAATCCATCCCACTTGATAAATACCGCACATGTCTGACATCTTTTCTGTCCAGCAGAATATCTTCCTCCAAAACGGTGAGATGGCTTGAGCGCCTTATGTCGTTCGCATATACCTTTACATGTCAACCATCATCACTGATGCTATAGTGAGTAGCCAAATAAATAATAGCAAAATGACAATATATGTTGAATTAATCTTTTACTAATGAAGAATAGTCTTCAATAGATATTAAATAAAGTCAGCACGTTTCTGTAATTTATTCTGCTTAAAAGAATGAGGCTGCTGTGAATGATGTCATTTGCTCCTATCTGCAAAAAAATCCTCTCACACACATGTAGGCGAATTTATATACAGCCACCTGTGCAAAAACACGGTGACGGACAACTGTCAGAAAAGCAGCAAAAACCATCTTCTTCGGTGCTCCTGATAGATGACGACAAAGATATACTCACAACCCTAAAGCTCTCGCTTGAGATTAAAGGGGTGAATACCCACGGATTTACCAATCCAGTTCTTGCAGTGGAGCATTTCAAAAATAATGCTGCCAACTATGACATTGTGGTAACGGACATTCGCATGCCACAGATGAATGGCTTTGAGGTTGCAAGGGCTGTTAAAGAGATAAGACCAGACATCAAACTCGCGTTCATCACAGCATTTGATATAAACAAATCCGAATTTGAGAAAGTCTTGCCATCAACCAAGGTGGACGCCTTTATCACAAAACCAGTCAAGCCAGCTACGTTTGCTGAAATATTAAAGGAGGCTATGCAGCAGGACGAATCCTGATTATTTTTTGTAACATTCTGGAAAAGTCAATCTAGATAGCCATATAGTTTCCTGTCACTGGAACATTCAAGCCAGACATTTGTCTAAGACTGTTATTAATCATGTTTAATCTCTCTCAGATGTATGCTATCCAAAGGTTCCACATCGGTAAGAGACAATGAGGTTCTTGTTTGTGAGACTTGCTTGGATTTCTTTTCCAATAGGGCTGAATTCGAAGGACATCGTAGCGAGACAGGGCATAGCGACAATACAGTCCTCCTGAGAGCCGCTTCTGCAACAAAAGTAGAGGATAAATTGGTAGTATTTTTCGAAATTCCACAATAGTTTACTGAAGGATTAGAGTGATAAGGATTTAACAGGACACAAGTAATTGAAAAAGTGATGATGATTTCATCAGCAGATACGTTAGCATAACAATATTTTGTGCATATGTACCGAAAATAATGATGGAGTCGTTGTTGTGCCAGGTGCAAGTAGGTTACGGACTTCACACTCTTATCGCATACAACTCCTTTTTGGTCTATAACAAGAACACTGAATAGAGGACAAAAACTGTTCAAATCCCACCCGCTCCGCACTGTCTTTTTTCTTTTTTCTTTTCTCTAATTGATCAGATCTCCTTTAGCTCTCTAACCTAGTTTGCAAGCTAGGCTTTTTGTCCGACAATTATTGAAAATCGACCTCAAAACAATGCCGTAGTTTCATCACAGGAAAAAGTGGACCGAGTGGTATGATTTGAACCCACGACCTCAGCCAGTCTTTTGAAGGAGGTGGTTATACCTTCTATCTACTCTATCATCTTGTAAAGCTGCCAATGATAACAGACTGCAGTCCGTATAATCGTTATTAACTAAACTTCGCCCTCAAAGCTGTTTGAAAATAGCTAGAGCAATTTCTGTCATTTTAATAACTAGCATTTTAGTATCTGTCATAACGACGACACTTAGTACTATTATTATTTCTACACCAATTGCAACAGCAGCTGCTCAAACACTATCCACTATTGAGAAAAGAGACGTCACCATAGACTTAGAACCTGGAGGAGGCTTGCAAACAAAGGGAGAACTAACCATCCCTGCAGTAGGAGATGGACCTTTTCCAGCAGTGCTGCTGATTCACGGTTCAGGTGCAACAGACATGGATGAATATCTTCCTCCAATGGTCACAGGAACTGGCAATGACTCAAGACCATTTTGGCAGATTGCCGAATATCTCTCAGAGCGTGGATTTGTCGTACTGAGATATGATAAGCGCGGAATAGGCGAAAATGGTACAATTCTAGATCTAAACACCTATGCCAATGCAACAGTACAACAGTTTCAAAATGATGCTGGGGCCGCATTAAATGTCTTGATACAACAGCCAGAGGCGGATAGAGATAAAATCACAATCATAGGACACAGTGAAGGTGCAATAATAGCCCCTAGAATAGCAGCTGAGCGACCAGAGGATGTACAAAATATTATCTTGATGAGTGCTACAGCTCAGCCAATATCTGAGATCGTGTCTTATCAACTAGTAAACAGAACACTCTTTTTTGCACGCCAAGATTGGGATGCTAACCATGATGGCTTGCTGTCTCTAGAGGAGGTTTTCGCTCATCCAGACACTCCTCTGACAATACCTGCAATATCAAATAATGATACTGCAGCCAATCCCAGTAATGCTACCTACAGTGTAAATGATAGCGACGAAAATAATACTACGGTCGTCGCTACCACCACTCCTCTCAACGTCACCACAGCTATTCCACCGCAACAGTGGGTTCTTGGCGTTGATGCAAATAAGGATACCCTGATAAACATTGACCAAGAGTTGTTGCCCTTTAGGCTTGCCGAATTAGCTGAGTTTGAGGCGGTTCCTTGGTTCCAGTCACATGATGAATTAGACTCTACAATTGACATAATTGGAAGACTAAATTCCACCAATATCTTAATTCTTCAAGGAGAAGCTGACATACAGACTCCCTTGGAGCAGGCATTACTGCTTGAACAAAAACTAACAGAGCTACGACATTCTGACCACATACTGATAACATACCCTGGTTTGGGACATACATTTTATCCTGCACAAGGCTCAATGCAACCATTAGGACCTATTCGAGAGTATGTGCTAAGTGATTTACATTCATGGCTCAAGGACCCGGATAGAGTTCAATGAGATATATCTGAAAAATTGAATTTAGGACATGGCAGCTGCTTGCCACTATATTACTGTCAGTAATAGACTATATAGATCATACTTAAAGAGCTAAAGCGCTAATTGTATAGCTAACCCGTCAGAATTTTCTTTAACAAGAATTTTTCGGGATAGGAGATGGGGAGACTAAGGCAAATGTCAGATACCAACATAGCCGTCAACGACACAATCGGTATCAGCGAGAGTGTCGTGGTGGTAATAGAACCTGTTAGTTGCAGAGTTTGTGGTGGAGAACTTGAAATCACAGCAAATTTCAAGCGTTGCAAGGTCTGCGGCGGATATCTAGTAGGCAAGTGGCGCTCACCATAACGCTACACCTACTATCCCTTATTTTTTGAACTTATAGCAGTATAGATAACTACTACCTCCATTATTATCCTTCTGGTATTAGAACCAGTTACCTATGAGGGACATGGACTTGATTGGTTCTCGAAAATCTTGAGTAATATACTGCAAGGTAATATGTCAACTAAGAATGAGTATGTCGTCTGTGAAATATGTGGAGAAAATTTGGGAGACCATAAACCCTATTTTGCTAAAGAGCATCTACAGAAAAACCCAGACCATAGAAGGTATAGAGTATCTTTTTAAAAAAAGACTTTTGTCTATCTTACCCAAGTCATTTTATTTTCTTTGGTACATGCCTGACATGGATAGATGATTTGAATGTCATCTGCTCCACCCTCAACATTAGCGATTGCAGTGGTGTGAACATCATCAGGAGGGTTTGCAATATAAGGTGTACCACAATGACGGCATGAATACTCCCTCTCTTTTGGAGAGGGAATAGGAGCAGAAGGTGATAAGTTACCTTAACCTCCTTTTTTCCTTAAAATCTAAGTCTTCTACCTGTTGCTTTTTTCCTACGTTTAGCCTTCTCGGAGTATCCCAATATGGACTCTTACACCTTGGACAAACTTTGGGTTTGTCTTTCATTGACTCATCTTTTGGAAGCCACTTATGACCACATCTTTCACACAGGTATCCCCTTAACGTAATTTGTGGCATGTATCCTCAGTATCTCCCTACCTGTATTTATGGTCTACTATATTACCACAGATAAAGCTAAATACTTCTTTAGAGTATATTACTAATAGGTATACACATACTTGAGCAATAACCAACGCCTGCAACGTGATCAAGAATTAGCAAACAAGCCTAACCAGATAGTAAGGATCGACGAAAGAATTTACAGGGTAAAGTCACAATCAAACAGTGATAATGAATATGATGTTATCTTAGGTGAATCAGGTTGGCTTTGCTCATGTCCTCTGTATTCGTATTGAGCAGCAGTAGCTTCACTCGCTTGCTGAACATTCCTGACATACTTGGCGAGATATTGGCTTCCAATACTTTTGTTGTCAGTGGTGGTGGTAGTGGTCATTGTCGCAGCTGTAGTCGTTGCTGTTTTCACGTCTGTCACATTCTCTACGGAGGTCAGCTTTAAGCATTTGGTTTATCAGGTAGTAACCTTGATAAATTGCTCCATTTTGCAGGTTGGTCATGAATAATGTATCTGGCAACATCATCCAAATACTTGCAGACCTGCCGGATTTTTTACGAAAACAAATGCTGCAAAACCGTCTCAAAGA
>JALYGW010000010.1 GCA_030776915.1 Thermoproteota archaeon | reverse complement strand
GGTCCTAGTAGCTGCAGCACTGACAAGTACCTTAGTATTTAGCGGTCTGTGGATGCAGTCGTATGGAAGGGAAAGGCGATATAGGTCTGCGGCCTAACACTCTCTTTTTTCTGTCAGATTTGACACTGATTATTATGATCAAAGGTAACATATGCAAGACACAGCTAAAATTGGTGTCCCCACCTACTTCTCATGAGCTATTGAGAATATGAAGGATTTTCTCTTTTGCTTCATACACGTGTGTTGTTAGTATGAATGTTATTTGGTCAATGTTTCAATCACAAATATTTCAGTAGAGTCTTGAGGATAATCTATTTTAGAGATTGCATTGAACTTAAAAGTTCTCTTATTATCTCCAATCGTCAATGAGATATACATCGTCTCTACAATAACTAGCTTCATTGGTCTATGCATTGCAACGCCTTGGTGATCGGTGTGAAAATTGCGTTCAATCATCTTTCTGTATGCATTATGACGGGCCGTATTTGCTCCCCCTACAACTCGAGATAATCCTTGTGTTTTAGCAAATGATTCGCATACATCCAGTAGATAGTCAAAATGCTTCGAAGCGTCCTTGGCAGGGCGTATTGCTCCAAATTTTATGTAGCAGGCTCCGCTCCCTGCTTCAGTTCTAGGCCCACAGTGACAAATTGCTAGGCCTATTAGGGTAGAAGCATCATCCTGATGGTTATTGCTCTTGTCATAGATTAATATGGTGTCTCCAAGTCTCTATTTTGCAACAGAATAGATTTCTTTTCTAAGATCTAATACTCGGTAAAGCTCATCGGAGAGATCTCCTACATGCTTCAATAGCTTTCTGTCTCCTATTAGAGTCTGAAAATAGGGTCCGGAGATAATGAAAAAGAACTGCGAGATTCTTTCAATTTGGCTACACGGATAGAGATAAAAAGAAAATAAGTATCTTAGAATTTCGTATAACCCCACAGGATTCTTTTAATATAGCATCAATGAAATTATGGTCGGCTGATCATGGATGGCAGAGTAAAAAAAGCAGTGGTTGCCAAGATACAAGAAACAATATCAAGCACTGATGAAATTTTAAATATTCAACAGATGTTGTTACGCTACGTACCTGTAACCAGCCTCGACGATTTTGTGTTTGGTATCGCCATAGGGCGCATTTACAACTCATTCCACTACCAGACGAGGCGGACACTGAAGCGCAATGCCACTGAGGAGGAGTTTGCAGAATTTCTTGACATTTTGGCTAAAAGAGCTGACGCAATTAAAAACGCACTAAAACAACAAGAACAACAACAACAGCAGTAGTAGCAATAGCTTTCCCCTAAAGCACAAATTTTGATATCTGAAAGAGTCTGCAAACAAGATGCGGGATGATTGGATAGGGAGAGAAAAAAGTGAAAGTCAATTCTATGATTATTGCACAAGAGCACTTTACTCGCATAGAACGGCAGTTGTATATTTGATTAGAGAAGAGAACCCAAAGATTATAACTACAAAGTCTATGATACAGCTTGCAGAGATGGATTTAAGGTTAGGCAAAGCCTACTACAACCTGTCAGTTCCGTCGCTGGTTGAGGTCATAATTAAAAGAAAAGAAGGCGTGCTTTCCTCAACTGGTGCTCTTTCTGTCAAAACCGGCAAGTTCACCGGCAGGTCACCAGACGACAGGTATATAGTTGATAATGAAGAAACACACAATACCATCGACTGGGGCAAGGTCAACCACCCAATTTCTGAGGACAATTTCGAAAAGACATTTCGCATGATGAAGAAACACGTAGAGGATAAGGAAGTGTTTATCTTTGATGGCTTTGTGGGGGCAGATCCGGAGAACAGGCTGCCCATAAGGATCATCAATAACAGGGCTTGGCATAGTCTCTTTGCACGGCAGCTATTCATTAGGCCCCCGATAGAGGAACTAGACGTACACACACCCGAATTCACTTTACTCTCATGTGACGACTTTGCCGCTAGGCCGGAAGAAATGGGCACGAGAACTGAGACCTTTATCATTATAAACTTTAAGAAAAAGTTGGTCCTGATTGGATCGACTTCGTATGCTGGTGAGATCAAGAAGGCTATATTCTCCATTATGAACTTTATCTTGCCAAAGAAAGGGGTTTTTCCGATGCACTGCTCCGCTAATGTGGGAAAGAGGGGCGATACTGCTTTATTCTTTGGGCTGTCTGGCACAGGCAAGACTACACTTTCGGCTGATTCAGATCGGAGGCTAGTAGGCGACGACGAGCACGGATGGTCCGACGACGGTATTTTCAACTTTGAAGGTGGCTGTTATGCCAAATGCATCAACCTTGATAAGGAGAGCGAGCCCCAGATCTGGAGCGCAATCCGTTTTGGCTCTGTCATGGAAAATGTTGTAATGGATAACGGCACAAGGGAACCCGATTTTGACAATGGAAGTCTTACCGAAAATACACGCGTTGCATATCCTATTGACTATATCGATGGAGCAGTGATGCCAAGCATTGCAGGCCATCCAAAGGCAATCGTTTTCCTTACCGCAGACGCTTTTGGGGTCATGCCTCCAATAGCCAAGCTGACAAGACAAGGCGCAATGTATCACTTTATGTCTGGTTATACAAGTAAGCTGGCTGGAACTGAACGCGGTATCACTGAGCCAAAGGAGACATTTTCGCACTGCTTTGGAGCTCCATTCATGCCCCTGCATGCATCCAAGTATGCCCAAATGCTTGGCAAAAAAATAACACAGCACGGAACAAGAGTATACCTGATCAATACCGGGTGGACAGGTGGGCCATATGGCCTAGGCAAGAGAATGAACCTGACATACACGAGAGCTATGGTGACTGCAGCAATCAAAGGCAAGATTGAGGAAGTGACTACGAAACATCATGAGATATTCAACCTTGACATGCCCACATCATGTTCTGGCGTGCCTGATGAAGTGCTCAACCCACGCAACACTTGGTCTGACAAGGAAAAGTACGATGCGGCAGCAAGGCGACTTGCGGCGCTCTTTGTCAAGAATTTTGAAAAGTTCGGTAACATGCCAAAAGAGATAGTGAAAGCAGGCCCAACAATTTAGAAAAAAGATGGTAGCCCGGAGCAGATTCGAACTGCTGTCTCCAGGTTTCTTTTCTTTGTCTTTATGAGATCCAGAGCCTGGAATCCCTAGCCCTCAACCTTGGAGATTGGCCACTAGATTCGGCACCCCATTTTCTTGTCGGGTTCGACCGGGCTAACACGAGCTACATCAAGTCGGCTGTTTGATCGGATATTTTAACGCTTAGTATAGATTTCCCTAGTGACAAGACCGTATTCAAGCTCCGTCTTTTTCCTCATGTAGGGGATGAGACGGTAATGTATGGAGTACATGTTCTTACTTCTGACAATGATGCCCTTTACCAGCAATGACACAAAACCCCCAGCTACTTTTGAAGGTGAGACGCCGGTTTTCCTGCAAAATGAGTCTCTTTTTGCATGATATTCCTTTAAGGTAAAGTAAGACCTGTTCATCTCTAAGACAAGGGGCCAAACGACATTTTCCCAGACCATCCTGCGGTTCTCAGTAGAAGATGCATGCTTGCCCTTTATTCTGACAACCGTCTGCTGCTGCTCGTCTTTCACAGGTTGTGGATGCTGATGGCTGAGCAATTTGAGAGTACATTTAAACCCCCGGATTTATAACCTTATAACATAGTGGAGCATGACAATAACCTGGTCAAGGATGCACTTGACCTTCTTGCGAGAAAGTGGAAAATAGATCCAAAGCTATACGATTTCCAGACGGGAAAATACAAGGAAGTAGTATCTGACACATCAGTTAACGTCGGAGGCATCACTTTCCATATACCAACCTTGTCAAAGGATGGACTCTACATCTTGTGGAAGTGCCTGTGGCCTGACTGCCACAACTGCTGCGAGCGGCAGGGCAGACTACCCTTGACAAAGGATGACATTGGCAGAATAGCAAAAAAGGTAGGCTATAGCTCGAAGGCCGAATTTGTTAGGAACGAGACAACGATCTCTAGCTGGCATGAGCACGAAGCGTTTGGAAACGTCATAACAACGTTGAGTATGCTCTCGCTCAAAAGGAAAAAGGACGAGAAGCCTGAGGAAGATGGGACGCCCCTTCGCTGCAGGTTCCTAGACGACGAGGGCTATTGCGGCATTCACCCTGACAAGCCGGGTGTCTGCTGGCTCTACCCATTCGCATCATGGATTGAAGCTGATGAAAGGGGGCAGCCTGCGGTACATGCCACTTTTCAGTTTACAGGAGACTGTCCGGGCTTTTACCTTGACGGATCGATTGATAGCATGATGCCAGTACTACAGGAATATTCTGCTAAAATTTATGACTACAATATGGCAGTAAGCAGAACCACTCGCGAGAGCTATGGCTTTGTAAATTTCATAGATCTGCGTAAGAGCTAGCCTGTTCTTGCGCACAATTCTATATATTTAATGCAAAGAGTCGGCTGATCGGCACTACCACCAAAAAATTGCAATTGACGTATATATGGTCACATTCATATTCTATAAGGACCGCCTCGCAGGCAGAGAAGGTGTAGGACCAAATACTTTTTTGTTGTCGTGAGCCGATGTCGTAGAACGGATGCCCTATACTTAATTCAAAATGGCCAAAAAAGATATAAAAAAGGAAAGAGTCACTTTTGGAGGGCCTGCTGAAAGTTTCTTTTTACTTCATCCCAATTGACCACATTCCACCAAGCCGCCACATAGTCCGGCCGGCGGTTTTGGTACTTGAGATAGTAGGCATGTTCCCACACATCAAGACCCAAAAGCGGGACGACTTTTTCTGTCTTCCACTTTGTCCAAGGGCTTGTCTGGTTGGGCATAGTTATGAACTGGACGCCATTTGTATTCTGGTTGTATACTAGCCACCCCCAACCGCTTCCCTGAATTGCTACAGTGTCCTTTGAGAATTTGTCTTTAAAGTCGTTGAAGCTGCCAAATGTCTTATTGATTGCATCTGAGAGTTCAGTATCTGGTTCTCCACCACCGCCCTTTTTCATGTTGTTCCAGAACAGCGCGTGATTGTTATAACCTCCGCCGTGGAAATTTACTGCACTCCTTGCGTTCTCCGGGATCGAATCAATGTTCTTTAAAATTTCAACGATATCATTCTTATTCTGCCATTCCGGACCAAGATTGCTGAGTGCTTTGTTGAGACCATCAGTGTACGCCTGGTGATGTTTCGTGTGATGAATTTCCATCGTTCTTGCATCAATGTGTGGCTCTAGCGAGTCATACGAGTAAGGCAATGGAGGAAGAGTAAAGTTAGCCATATCTGAGAAAGAGAGGTATGTAGGAGAGTATATATTGTTTCTTTTCATGCAAAAACCTACTGCTATCCGCTTGCCTGCGGCGTAACAGTAGACAATGAAATTGCATGATCGTCTATCATTGTGCCGACGCTCCCACTTACGCTCTCAATAGTTATCTGCAAATTGGCAAGCTCTTGACTTGACAAACCATATTTTACGGCCAGAGCCTCTCTTACCTTTATTTCTGGATCAGATATTTCATTTAAGCTTGATGGCACATTAATATCCAGGGTCTTGTTGATCATTTCTAACGGTATCTTGCCACTCGTATCGTTTATCATTGTAAATGTAATCTTGTCCACAAGGACTTCATGGGGAAGCTCGTCAAGTGCATTAGCGGTATAGAAAGCCTGTACCTCAAGCAAGTTGTTCATGTCTTCAAAATTGCGACCAAGGATCTGCGTTCCATCCGATAGCGATGCCAAAAGCCCAGGCTCAAGAGGGAGATTAATTATGACAAATCCTTCGACAAACCTCTGATCATTACCAATGATATTATGCAGGTCTTTGCACACTATATTGGTAGAGCCCTGCGGCTCAAGCATTCTTATTATCGAATTTGTATTCTTACTGTTATTTGCTGTGACGCTCCATTGGATATTTGCAGCGAAGTCTTGCTTGTTCAAGATTCCAATGTCAGTATCATAGTGACCCGGTCTTAATGGTCCTTCATCGCCTGAAATTGTGCCGCATTCAAATTTTACATAGTAAGTAAGGTTTCTTATCGAAGAGGTTCGATTCTGCACCTCTTGTTGCTGCTGCTGTTCGCCTACTTGCAGGGCAATATTATTGAACATAGCAACACCATTGCTGCTTTGATTCGTTATCTCAACTGTCTTGGGGACCTTGTCCGTCTGGTAATGTAAAGAAGCTTCAACCTGTGATACCACATATCTACCGTCTAGCATACCAGAAATTTCTACAATGCCTGCTGCTTTATTTTCGTCGGCACTGCTGTCATCCTGAATTGTATAATTGGCTAAATTGCCAAAAGGATCTGGAGAAATAGCATATATAGATTGATTAGTAGGCGAGCCACCGGAAAAAGAAATTATTGTAAGTTTTCCTGTATTAGAGCTGTTTGCAGCAAAAATTGTCAATGGATTCTGACTTTGCAGCAGCATAAAAACTGCAGATATAATAACTGCTGCTGCGACTATTGATCCTATAACAACGACCTTGTGTCCTAACACTTGTTTATTTTCTGGTTCTCTGCGATAATTAAATCATTGGTGGGTTGTATAAGCATCTCTTCTTAAGAATTAAATATACACAGCAAGAACTTATTCATGTGCGGTCAGGCACAGAAAGGATTTCATATTTTGCTTTTGCTACAGCCTTCGCAGTATTATCAATAATTGCAGTCACATTCCCTAATCAGAAGGTTTTTGGAGACGGTCTAACCTCAGAGACATTCACTGCATCTCTTGGCGATAGGAACGCCGAGATGTTAGTACAGGTGAACCCCCCTATCTTGACTGATGAAACCCAAGATGAAGCGTCTATACTTTTCAGGCTATATGATGCAAACACCAACCAGACGATCCCGTATACGACGTTCTTTGTAAGTGTAGAAAAAGGAATTGGAGAAGATGCCGAGACTATAATGCCTCCCACTCTCTTTCATACAGAAAGCGGCCTGCTCAGGCTCAAGGTGCAGCCTGCAGAGGGTGATCTGCAGATCTTTGGGACGCAGGAGCAATTCCTCAGTGCTTGGGTTGCAGACCCTGGCGGAACAGTGAACATTCAAGGTCCTATCTTCCTAGAAGGCGGCCTATATCATTTTAGGGTAGAGATATTTGGTGTTGATAATATACGCAACATATTTACTGACGAGAATATTCCCGCATTTGATTCGTGGCTCAGCGTAGGAGATGTCTTTACTCAAACTATTGATTATCAGGGTCAGTCTTATAACACCACATTAATATCGTATTACGATAGAGTACGTAACTTTAGCTTTGATGGTAGCAACCAGCAATTCACATGGAGAATGCCCTTTGATTGGAACGTCTCGAGAATCGAGGACACAAACATATTTGTACATGAGGAAGTAAGAATTCCAAAATCTCTTCCAGGAATAGGAAATAGTGCCTCATTTACTGCTACCGTAAATGGCAATCCGATATCCGGACGAATGCTTACAGTTGATCCCTATTCCTCGCAGCAGGAACTTACTCTCCACTATTTGATCAATAAAAATGACATTATGAATATGGCCAGTGAGATCCCTGAAGGCGATTCCGATATGATATTTACTCTTGAGCCAGCCACTGGCCAAGACGGTCAGACAACAGGGGAAATACTCACAGAGACAGGAAACATCAATGTAGTACTTGAGTGGGCTCCAGATCAGCTGAATGCAAATACAGAATCAACGCTGACTCTGAGCTTCTATGATGGGTTCTCTGGAGAAAGAATAGTAGATGATGTAAACTACAACCTGCGTATTTTGGATAATAATGGCAGTCAAGTCTTTAGCCAGACTGGGCTCGTTGCAGAAGGCGGGACTGGCACTCAGACGATTGATTTTCCGGCGAACGAGAATTACCGTATGGAAGTTGAAGTCACAGGCATTGCAAGAGATGGACAGCCTATAGACCAGACAAGAAACGGGATTGCAAGAGGTACTGTAGTCGTGCCAGAGTTTTCGTCTGGCTCACTTGTGACAGTAGCTGCAGTTACAGGCATCAGTGGTGCACTAATAATCCTGCTGCGGAGGTTTGTAAGAATGGCGGCGGACTTGGGCCATTAATGACCATATTTTATGATAATCTCTCAGAGAAACTCTATATAGAAATACCTGATACTTTTGTTGCTACTAACAAGGTAATGCTCAATATAGAGCAGTTCGAACCAGGACAGAGCTACGTCATAGCTAAAATTGAGAATAGATATGGTGACACAGTCAAGATAAATATTCAAGGTGGGGCGCAGGGCATCGAACTACAGGAGACTCTATTCAATCTTAAGGGCAAATGGCCGCAGTTTGCATACGTTACGACAACTATCAAAGATACTGGTCAGGTGCTTGTACGTAAGCTGCCTGTAATTGGTGTAAAAGACTGGCTTTTAATTTATGAAGACGATCTCTTTTTGCTGGCGGTAAAGGATGCCTATGACGAGTTGGACATTCGAGTAATCGACTAACAATATTATTATAGTCTGGCGAAGCGCAGAGTTTCTCACCTGCTGCACTCCAACCAGACAGTTTGTTCCCCATCGGTTTGGTCGATGTAAGAATAGTATAGCATATTAAGAATTTAAATGTGATGATTATTGGAATTATCCAACATGGTTTAACCAACTGTTGATACGAGTTCGAGGATAGGGTGTGTCTGGCTGTCTGTCTGACTGACCATTAAATAGAAGCAGAGCATCCCTATCTCTAATTGGTGCCTGTTGGATTGGCAATTCACTTCACTACTGCAACCTTTCGCCAAACCTTCGTTGTAAAGTCTTACACATACATCCCACCTGACAGGATTCAAGCCTGATATGGATACTTGGTCTGGTAAAAGCACTAGTATGGTTCTAGCCTCCACTTCTCTTGACTTTTCGCTATAGCTGCCATCGGACGTGGTCCTGATGAGAACTAAAATAAGCACTTTTGAGCGACCGCCCTTCCCTAAAATCTACCTTTAAAATCTACCTGCTGACATCTACTGCTTAGAACTCACAGCGGATCTGTTCATTTACACAAAAAAATCACCTCCAGTTAAGCTTAGAATATGAATGAATACCAACAGTACGATCATCTTAAACAATAGCCACACGCTATTCGATTGAATTTGGCTTAACCATTGCGTGAGGTTTAGGTATTGAGAAATAAGAGAGTCATTCGCCTCTAACATGATGTCTAGATACTGTTTAGGGTAAGGTAGAATCTCAGTTCAACTTCCGCGACAGACATCAGAAGAGCTGGCAGGCGCTCTGAAACTTGCGCCCATCAAACTAATATCGGAGAAAGAAAAAGCTACCCAAACATATATTCTCATAGGATTTTTGCTCAAATAATTTGATACGTCTAGATCAAATAATGTTTTCAGAAATACCTTTAAATGACTATCAGCTTTAGTGCAATCCAGTCATGCCAGTTGTAGGTATTGATGATCTTGCTATCTATATACCCAAGCTTTACATCGGTTACAAGGATTTTGCTGAAGCAAGGGGTATGGACCCGCAAAAACTCGAGTATGGTATAGGAATTAAGAAGATGGCTATTGCTGACACTAACCAGGATTCTGCTTGCATGGCTGCAAACGCCTGCATGAAGTTGATGCAGAAGGATCGCCTTCATCCAGAGGACATTGGAAGGCTTTACATCGCAACTGAATCATCACTGGACGAATCAAAGGCAATGAACTCTTTTGTTATTGGAATGTTAGAACAGATATACGGCGAAGGCTCATTTGAGCATGCCGGCGGTATTGAATGTAAATTTGCATGCGTAAGTGGATCCTACGCACTGTATGACAATGCAAACTGGATAAGGGCTGACGAAAACAATGGCAAGGCTGCCATAGTCGTAGTAAGCGACATAGCAAAGTATGATATTGGTTCTACCGGAGAATATACTCAAGGTGCAGGCGCAGTTGCTCTGTTGGTAAAACAGGATCCGAGGCTTTTGGCAATTGATCCAAAAGTTCCTTCGACAACGATCAAGAACGAATATGACTTTTATCGTCCATTTGGAAAAGAGACTCCTCTTGTGAACGGTAGCTACTCAAATTTGTTATACCTGATATCGGTTAGGAAAGCATTTGATGCCTACAAGGAAAAGGCTATTAGGACGGGGCTTATCAAACTCGAGGACGGCGAATCCATAACTGATCACATAGATTTTTTCGCAGTCCACCTTCCATACAGAAGGATGGGTGAGAAGGCACTTGCCTATCTGCTGAGACACGAGTGGCGCCATCTCCCAAGGTGGAATTATATAATCAAAGAGGTCGGGATGCTGGAGCCCCAGCCAAAGGATCCTCGTGGAACAATTGAGTCGATTCTTGCTGATACTGATTTCATGAAGGCTGACGAGCGATTCAGGCGAGCCTTCATGCAAACATCATTTTACAACGAAGTGTACGAGAAAAAGATGGCTAGCTCGCTTGAAGCATCTGCAATCATTGGCAATTTGTATACTGCTTCGATGTATTTGGGTCTGCGAAGCATGCTAGAGTTTGAGTTCAAGAAAGGGATAGACCTTGAACAAAAGCGGATTGGCTTTGGCTCTTACGGAAGCGGCAGTAGTGCAATGGTCTTTAGTGGAATGGTACAGTCGCAATACAAGGAGATAGTAAGTAAAATGGACTTGGATGCAGAGATCGGCCCAAGACAAAAGCTCACAATGGAAGAGTATGAGAGGCTTCACAGGAACGAACGCAACTTTAATGACTCGATTGTCCAAGCCCACAAAGAGTTTGTGCTAGTCAAGGTAGGTGGCAATACTGCCGACAAGGCAGGGCTAAGAGAATACAACTATGTCAGTTAGCAATCTAGGTAACTACCTTGAACTCTATTCCTTTTTGTTTCAGAAATTCTACCAAACGGTGAGCGTGTTTTTCGTTTTCCAGCTCAAGACTTAGGTAAACGCCAGCAGTTCCTGCAGGGATGTGAGCGCTCAGCCTGTCATGCTCCACTTCGACTATATTGACACTCAGCTCTGCGATTCCGTCTACTACGCTTTTAAGCGCACCAGGCTTGTCTGGCAGTAGGATAAAAATCTTAAGCAATCTGCCCATTTGCATCAAGCCCTTTGTCACGACTTGGCCCAAGAGGTACATGTCGACGTTTCCTCCTGAAAGGATTGTGGCGACCTTGTCCTTCATGCTCCCTGGATAGCCGATGCCATTTGATAGAAGGTAAGCGAGGCTGGCTGCTCCTGCAGGTTCGGCCACCAATTTGGCGCGCTCCATCATGAGAAACATCATCTTTACTATCGATGTGTCATCAATCAGGACGATATCTTCTATGTACTTGCTAAGTATTTCGAATGTAAGTTCGCCTGGCTGTTTGACTGCGATGCCATCTGCTATGCTATAGCCACGCTTTGCAGACTGAAGTGAGCCCTTTGCAAGCGATTCTTTCATGGCAGGAAACGCGTTTGACTCGACGCCTATTATCTTAACATCCGGCTTTCTCGACTTGACTGCAATTGCGACACCAGCAGCAAGGCCTCCGCCGCCTACAGGCAGGTATATTCTGTCAACATCTGGGAGATCTTCGAGAATCTCAAGGCCGATCGTGCCTTGGCCTGCAATGATATCGGGATCGTCAAAAGCATGAATTATAGTCCTTCCTTCTGCCTTGGCAATCTCTTGTGTCGCCTTCCATGCATCATCATAATTTGCACCACGCCGAATTACTTTGGCGCCATAAGATCTTGTCGCTGCAACTTTGGCTGGCGAAGCGTTCTCCGGCATGACAATTGTGCATGGGATCTTTTTTATCATAGCAGCATATGCGACTCCTTGGGCATGGTTGCCGGCAGACGCTGCAATTACTCCGTAGCCTGCCTGCTTGTCAGAGAGTCTGCTGATCTTGAC
>JALYGW010000009.1 GCA_030776915.1 Thermoproteota archaeon | reverse complement strand
GTGTCAAGCTCCCTTGCAGAATATTCAACAAGATCAAAGTGCTCCGCTCCCTGTACAGGCGCAACCCATATCGCGCCTGTGTTGCCTATTATGCGCAGGCTCTCTAGAGCATTCTTTAGTGTAATCGCAACATATTCTTTTGCCTTTTCATATTCAAGGCCATAGCCTGTAGGCCTATCAAGAGGGATAGGTATGTCGCTTTTGATGTCATTTTCATACTGTGCCATTATTGCCGGCTCAACTTCGACAGAGCCATACTCAAGGACTTGGTAACCCCCCGAGTCAGTCATAACGGCCCCCTCATAATTAATAATGTCGTGTATTCCTCTCCTTCGTGCCTCGTCACCATAATGACGGAGAGTGATGTAAGCATTTGTAATCACAAGATCAAAGCCCATCTTTTTCAAAAATTCTGTGCTGACCGTCTGCCTTACTGGGTGGACGACCGGCACAAAGGCTGGCGTTTCAACAACCCCATGTGGAGTATGAAGCCTTCCTATGCGAGCTGCCAGATCTGAGTGCCAGACCTCAAACACAACTACTTCCTTGTCTCCCTCGTGAATTCATTATAAATAGCCTTAACCCTGTCAGCAGCAAGCCCGGTACCTTCCTCGATGCCAGCTTGTGTTACCTTGACCTTGTCCATGACGATTATTGCGCCAACATCTTCTCGTATCTTGACAAGACCCGGGAAAACTCTTGAGAGTCTCTCCGCAAGCGCCTTAAAATCAAATGGTTTTTCCATTAATCTTACTTCCTTGACAAATGAGCCGTTGATAATCACTTTCAGGATCCCATGTCCTTCAACGTTATCAAGCACAACATCAAGTCTTTCATCTATTCCAGCAAGCGTGCCACTGTAAATTTTTTGATCCGAAGTTTCCACGGAGACCTTTTTTCCAAGGAACTGGAGTGCCTCCTCTCCAAATTTGCGTGTTACGACTGCAGTCATGCTAATCGGTAACGTCGGGTAATATATATACGAATTTTTATAACATGCCTGCCTAACCGATGCTCCGCTATAGCTTCACAGAGCTCTCATATGCTCTGTATCTACTCATTTTTACGTTAGTTAGTTTTTATGACAAGAATATCTTTGATCCACTTGCTTCAATAATTTTTCATCGTTCCAATAGCTAGACAAATTGCTTATTATTAATTCAAATGTGCAGTTCGCTCCATGTATGTGGCAGTAGGTCTTTTTGCATACCTGCTACTGTTAGTACATAACAGTATTGTTTGATACCACTGACACTAGACTGCAACACACATGCATGCTCCTCGAAGGGATATATTGTGTCTTTTTCTTGTAGGTTATTCTCATTGTGTTTGATGTTTCTTAGCAGCGCCCAATTGAAAGAGTATCTAACAGCTCTAACCGTTAACGACTTGCTTAGCTATGACTCAGCAATTCATGAATTTAGGACTACTGAAAAGGGTCTACGATTTCTTGACACCTAGAATCAGATGTATAATGTGATAAAGGCATAGCATAAGAACAGCAACAAGTCTAGATGTTAGAGGAGAGAAGTAAGTAATCCTTAAAATGCCTGGATAATCTTATAAAACATTGAACAAATCTATCATAAGAATAGTTTTTTCTTGCATAACATTCCATCGTAATGCTATTTTAGTATCATGCGTCAATCGCCGTGGGGCACATGAGACGACACAGAAGCAGAACCGACATTATCAGCGATATTCTAGATGCGGCAAATGAGAGGAGTGGTGTTGGAAGGACTAGGATAATGTATAAGGCATTTCTTAGTTATGTACAATTGAAAGAGTATCTACCAGCTCTAACTGAAAGCGGATTGCTTCGCTATGACATAGATGCTCAGATATTCAAGACTACTCAAAAAGGTCTTAGGTTTCTTAACACTTACAATCGAATCTACGATGCCATCAAGATACCACCACCACCACCACGGCAACAAGTCAAGATACGAGAAGAAGGAGGCCTCTGACAGAGAAAAATAGAGAATTCTTAATGAATTTCACCAACTTTTTTTCTTTTTTTGCTTTATCCAGGAGTTTAGAATTAGGATAACCTTAACTATCGTTATGGTCTAGGGTGACGGCGTTGGCAAAAATCTTCTTCCTCCTTCATTGTCAATCCTTTCTTTTTCTGACTGCCGCTGTAGTTATTCTTAGCTTCAGCCTCTATCCGCTCAACCTCTTCCATGCACTCGGTTAGCTCTGTAATATTTCATCAAATTTCTTTTTGTCAGACTTGCCTAAAGCATTGCGAAAAGGCTTACAGTCCTCTTTTTCCATGCAAGTGCAATTCGAAAGGAAGGTATTGTTCTGCCCATTCTCTATGCTATCACCACCACCGCCGCTGACCTTATAAACAATTAATGGTAATAGCAGACTATAGTAAAATAATGATGATAACATTACGCTGGATAACTACATTTACCCCGATGAGCTGACAGCAGCAAAAGCTGATGCTGTTGATGCTGCTACTACTCAGAAGCAGGTTAAAGCCTTGAGCGATTTATACGCTAGGTCAAGGGAGAAAATTAGAGCAACCGGAGGGATGAAGACAACACCCCAAGCGTTAGAGGAAACAATCAAAGAAGACCAAGAAAATTATCAAAAGACATTAGACGAAATGATAGCGAAGGAGGAGGAAGTCGATGATCATAATCGCGCTGTATTGCAGCAACGGAAGTATCTCCTACCTGCAAACGTTGTACAGGGAATTGACATAGCGCTTGCCAAATATCTGAAGGAGTACGCAAACTTGACCCTAGATTTTACTCGTTCAAGCTTGAAAATCATCCCAAAGACGCAGAAGAATTTGACAAGCTGTTAAAGGTATTGACAGAAAAAGGTCCAATGAAGGAGTAAAAGAGAAGAGAAGAGAAGAGAAGAGAAGGAGCTTATGTCAGCTGCTTGATGCTCATCTTCTTCTTCTTCTTCTTCTTTGATTGTCTGTGACCTTGGTATCCCTTATCGGGGTTTTTGTGGGCGTAGCTAAATTTTAGCGGGCTAATCTAAAAAGGGTTGACGAATCTTTTACACTGTTAACTGTTTTAATTTTCTTTATAACAGAAGTACAAAGTTAGAGCTCAGAAATTTCGCAAAAAAAGACTTTCTAAACCTGTCTGGTGTTCAAAGATACAAAAATGAATCCAAACATGAAAAAATTTACTATGATAGCGACGGCGTCATTTATCTATTAAGTAAATGGCAACTATCAAATACTCCACGGTTACCTTGATGATCCTAACCATCCAAGTCTTCTGAAATATAATATCATAAGTAGGGCAGAAATGGACGAAACCACCAAAATAAATATCAAACTAGTGTAAGGTCCCAGCCGAGTCCAAGACCCCGTTTCTGATCCGCCTGGCAGATTGATGTTCATGCCATAAAATGTGCCAATGACTGTAGCTGGAATCGATAACGTGAATACTATTGTTAGCACGCCCAATATTTTGTTGGTTTTTTCTTGGCTGAGCATATAGTCCGTGTCCTTGTAGATCTCTACTGTTTCTTTTGCCTCTTCCAAAGCTTCGTACACCTTTTCAATGTGATCTTGCACATCGTTGAAATAGGGAGCAAGATCTTCTCTTGAAAAGCGCTGGACATCCTTAGACAGATCAACTACCGTCCTGCGAAGCGGGATGACTATTCTTCTCAAGGTTGTTATCTCCCTTCTCAAAAGAGATATCTGGCGTGGGATCGATATTTGCTCGTCAAATACACTGTCCTCAATATCGTCTATGTTGCCTACAACCTTCATCAGAATGTGGAGGAGGTCATCCACCAGTGTATCAATTATCTTATGGAGCAGATAGCCAGACGACCTACCCATTATTGCCTGCTTTTGCTTTTCATCGCTCTTGCACATGTTGAACAATTCTTGAAGTGCCTTCAGGTCTCCTTGGTGGATTGTCACGAGATAATCGGGCCCCATAAAGATGGCAAGCTGACTAAAGAGGAAACCCTTTTCCTTGTCTGGTGTAGGAAGATGCAGAATTGTAAAGATGTGACTTTCATACCGGTCAATCTTAGGGATCTGGATCTTGGATAGACAATCTTCAAGGTTGAGCCTGTGGAATGGGTACTTCTGCCCAAGAGCATTAATGTCCTCAAATGTTGGCTTTTGTATATTTATCCACAGCACTCCGTTACTGCTGATTGTTTCAAACTGCCTTTTCACTTCAGACATCAGTAAACACTTCTTGCTTGTTTCGTTACAAAAGCTTGCCGTTATAAAAAAGTGTTTCAGCCGTCAGAACCTTGTCTTCAGTTGCTGGTAGTCTATTGTTTTCGAGCTTGTAGCAGTGTGCCACTTTGCTGTGTCAGTATGCTCAAGTCTTGACCTGTAGTACGGTATCAGCGAATATCCTATTGTAACTGACAGGGCGCCAAGCGGATCTTTGGCAGCATTCTTTACTGCATGGGCAATTGCTACTCGTCGCGGCAAGCCAATGCTACGTGAGGAGACATGCTCCTCTATCTGCTCATGCCCATTGACTGCCCTCATCACCTGCGATGCTAGATCGTGTATATTATTAGTAGGTTTAAAGTATACTATTGCACCGTCATTGTAAATTACATCTCGGCCCATTTCAAGAACCTTGCACTGCATATAAAGATCAATTGCGATTATGTTAGTTGGTATATCTATTTTTTTAGCTTCACCAGAATTAATGGCAAGTGCCCTGCCCATCACCGTGTACTGAGACAGCCGTGCTAGCCTCACAGACCTGAGCCATTTTGAGATAAATACAGACGCCCTGCCAGCTATGCCTGCTGCCTG
>JALYGW010000008.1 GCA_030776915.1 Thermoproteota archaeon | reverse complement strand
GTATAGCTTGGCACCTTCTATCAACTCATGCCACCAGAGATCCTTTGGCCCGATGTTGACCTTATTGCCTGCGCGCTTGAGCACTACCACATGCTCTACTGAGGGCAGGGATAGAAGTGACTCATCCACCACTTTTTTTAGCTCTACTAGCCGGCCTTTTCTTATGCCACCGTCTGCAGTTATGATGACTTTAGATTTGGCATCATTTGCTCTGTCGATAAGCGCCTGTGCAGAAAAGCCAGAAAATACTACTGAATGAATAGCACCAATCCTTGCACAAGCAAGCATTGCAATAGGCAGCTCTGGCACCATAGGCATGTATATTGTGACACGGTCGCCTTTGCTGACGCCAAGGCTTTTTAGAACATTTGCAAACTTGTTTACCTGGCGATATAACTGAAAATAGGAAAGTGTCCTTGTCTCTCCACTTTCGCTTTCCCAGATTATAGCGGCCTTGTTTTTCGTGTCAGTGTTGATGTGCCTGTCAAGACAGTTTACAGATGCATTGAGATTACCCCCGACAAACCACCTTGCAAAGGGAGGGTTCCACTCAAGGATGTGATTCCATTCTTTGAACCATATTAAATTTCTGGCCTGATCTGCCCAGAATTTGTCTGGCTCTGCTAGCGCCTCTTTTGAGATTTTCTCAAGACGCTTACCTGTCCTGACACTTACTTTCATCGTGTCACCATCCCCACTATTTTCATATGGTTTTGAAGGACTCGACAAACATTGTGAAGAACTAAAACTTGTCTTTAAAGTATTTGTTTAACTTTTGGAACATTAAATGTAGAATGGATTTAGAATTTTCTTATTAAAGAGTTAATCGATATATTAAAAATCAAGAAAAATCACTTCTATAATAGTTTGAAGTATAGAAGCAGAACAGAAATAGTAGCAATGATCCTAGAGGCAGCGAATGGCGGAGCAACTAAGACAAAAATCATGTACAAAGCTTTCCTGAGCTATGCGCAACTAAGAGAATATCTCGCTGTCTTGATCGAAAACGGTCTGCTCGAATACATGGAAGGAACACAGACATACAAGACAACCGCAAAAGGGCTTAACTTCCTGAAGATGCATAGTGAGATCGGGGAGCTTTTACAGACAAGCGTCAGAGAACGCTAAAGAAGCTGCCCATCTAAATTTTTTAAAATGAAGAACTGACCGGACACAGAGTATATGTGCCCGGCGCTACACTTACTTTGTTATTACTTGGTTGAGCCAGTTTGTCTCCGAGTGCTCCCCACCATTAGAAGACACAGTGGCATCATTACCACCTTCTTCTTTTTCCTCCGAGCTTGCTGCGCTCACTTGTACAACAGAAACCACTTCTGCGGGCTGGCTTGGTGCTTGTTCAGTTGGCTTTTCTTCCTCTTCTTCCTTGGTTGATAGAGCATTATCTGTCGAAGAGTTACTAGCAGTAATGATATTTTCTAGCGTCTGAGTTGTCAACTTTTCTTTTACATTGTTTATCTCAGCCCTTTCGTTGTTTATGTGCTCTATTAGCTCGTCTGTCTGAACCTTGACCTGCTGATACGTCTCTTCCTTCATTTCATTACTTCTGAACTGGAGTTTTGCATCAAACAGGACTGCCTTGATGTTCTTGGCTTCTAAGTCAAGCTCTGACAGTCTTGCGTTCAGCTTCTCATTTACCTGCTTACCAGTTTCATCAAGTTCATGCAGCTTCTTCTCATATTTGATATATACTAGCTCTGCATCTTCCTTCATAGAATCATTCTCAGAGAGAATATCCTGAAGTGCCTTTATTCTCTTAAGTGTGAGAGACTTTTGCCTCAGCAACCTCTGTGCGTCAAGCCGCCATCTAGGTATAAAGAAGACGTATTCTCCTTGTAGAACTAGCTGCTCGTAAGGCAGTTGCTTTAGACCGCCAGAACCACAATCGACTCCGACAGCTTCTATCTCGCCGTCGTTTTCTGTTATTATGCCGACTGCTCTCCCGATGTAAGTACCATATATGTCCTTAACTTGCTTGCCTACAAATCCGAGCTTTTCTTCGCTCATGTGAATAGTTGAGCAAAGATTGTATAATGATAATGGTGTCAAAACAGTTCGATAAAATAGTGGAATTAATCATGCCATCTAGTTTAGAGATTAATATTCGGATGTTTAGTAAAATCCCATGTTTGACAGCAATGTCTTTCTAGACAGCTTTACAGAAGAGGAAAAGTCGATCCTCAAAACCCACTTCTCCAATGTCGATGGGCAGGTATTTGCAATAACCACCCCAAAGCAGGTAGATAGAGGGGCCCTTATGTCCCGGTATTCCCGCACAGATAAGACAATGCGGAGGATATTTCTAGATGAGTTTGCAGAGAATCCAAATAGGGGAGAAGAATTTTATAGACGAGTCCTTCTTGAATATGGGGATGACTCGGTAGCTGAACTGGGCGAGGCTCAAGTCGCTGCCGAGAGGATATTAAACATTGCTGCAAAAAAGATTGAGGATCGCAGAGTCGGCCTCTCCTATCTAGAAAAATCGTCTCGTTATGTAGCTTTTGACCAAAAGGTTGGCGGTTACTATCGGTATGCCAGAGAAGACAGCATTATGTCGTCGTCTCATGCAGACAGATACATTGAGGCTTGCGACCACTCCTTTAACACTTACAGTAAGAGCATCCAGCCGCTACAGTCGTTTCTGAAGGAAAGAGAGCCAATAGAGCGCTTTAGTTTCTTTGATTCAATGTCGCAGAAAGAGGTGCCCTTTGGCAACTTGACATCAGGCAAGGACGTTGAAGTCGCTAGGCGGATCTACAGTATGACGATAAAGGCAAAGGCACTAGATATCCTACGTGGTCTTTTGCCTGCATCCACTATGACAAACATCGGCATTACAGGCAACGGCAGGGCGTTTGAATACTTGCTGACGCTAATGTATGGATCAAAACTAAAAGAGATCAGATCTATTGCAGCCCAGTTATTTAATGAGCTAAACGCAGTCATCCCTTCATTTATCAGGCGTGCGAACGACAGGTACGGGCAGGCACTGCAAGAATATACAGCAAAAACTGGAAATACAATTGGCGAGTTTGCTAGATCCCACTTATCAGAAATTCCACCTGAAGAAGAGCCTGAACTTGTCAGGCTGATTGACTACAAAGACAACTTTGAAGCAGAAGTAAATGTGATATCTGCAATTCTGTATGAGCAGGCTCAGGGCCAGTCGCTTTACAGGATTACGAATTATGTCAAATCAATGCCAATTGAAGAGCGGAACAAGGTGATCCGCGCATACACAGAATTTCGTACCAGTCGCCGGCATAGACCAGGCAGGGCGTTCGAAATGGTCGATTATACCTTCGAATTGTTCACCAACTTTGGCATATTCCGAGACCTGCATAGACACAGAATTCTTACGATTGAGCGGCAATTGCTCTCGACTAGGCACGGTTATGATCTTCCTCAAGAGATGGTTGATTCCGGACTCGACAAGGACTTTGGAGATTGCATGTACTTATCGAAGCAGGTTTACGAAGAAATAGCTAAGACTATGCCAGAGGAAGCTCAGTACGTCGTCAACTTTGCCTATCGCTATCCCTATTTTGTCAAGATGAATCTGCGAGAAGCATGCCACATGATAGAGCTACGTACGGCCCCACAAGGTCATCCTGACTACCGAATCGCATGCCAAAAGATATACAGTAAAATCAAGCGTGTACACCCTCAGCTTGCGCAGGGAATCAAGTTCGTCGATATGAATAGGTATAAGCTGGAAAGGTTCGATGCAGAAAAAAAGACAGAAAAAAAGAGGCAGCAGGTTGTTTAGACAATACCTGGGTTTTAGTACCATTACATGGCAATCAACACCGATATTTACCAAGCTTTATATATTACCATTGATTACCATTAGATGGTAATAAAAATGGTCGAAAAAACTATCCCAACAAAAGACGAAAGAACAGTAGTAGATGTATATGACACAATGAGAGACAACCTCATCAGAACAGTGGATGAATTTGCAAAGGCTCAGCCACAGTATTCACAGTCAATTTCTAACCTTCAGCTGGACTATATTCAGACAACTAAGAACATGATCCAGACTGCATTTTCCGCTCAGAAGCAGTTCGCAAACATCTTAAACGTCCCATCAGTGCCATACGGAGAAGTGTTCACAAGGCAATCAAACGAAGTGACAAATAACGCAATCAGGTCGGTGGGCATAAACAACCAGCTGACGATCAACGCGCTGGATGCAGCAAGAGAAAACCTAAAGATCTACAACAGAACAGTAGATACACTGACTGACTTTTCTACCAACATCGCAAGAGCGTGGACAACGTTCTTTGCGCAACAACAGCAACAGTTCACAAGGCAGTAAAAAGTCTGCCTCTTTTTCTTTTTTTTTGGCATAGTTAATAAATAAGTTAAAATCCATATTATCTTGTGTCTACTAGTACGGTAACCGAGTATGTGTGCCAAGACTGTGGAACCCTTTTACGTCACAGCAATCCGACGACCCTTGAAAGCATGAGGGATGTTCACAATCAATTATGTATTGTTAAAAGGCAAAAGACAATGGCAGCGCAGGTGGCTGCGCCCAAGCCTGCTGCTCCCTCGGCTACTGCAGCAGCCAGAACAGTGGCGACTGCAGCAGCGCCGGCTGCTATTCCAGCAGCTGCTGCAGCCTCTGCGCCTGCACCATCTGCAGCGGCTGGTGCTGGTGGTGCTGGTGGTGCTGGTGGTGGTGGTCCAACCACAATTTCCCTTACTGGCACAGGAACAAGCTACAGCAAAGCAGAAGGCCCAATTGACCCCAAGTTCAAAGAAAAAAGACAGGCAGCTGGCACCTATCAAGGAATCAAAGTATGGGGG
>JALYGW010000007.1 GCA_030776915.1 Thermoproteota archaeon | reverse complement strand
TCTTTTTAGGTGCCTGCTGATTTTTTTCTGGTCTATTATAGAACCAAAATGTCTATGCTTTATGAAGTAATATCATACATACGCCAAAAAGTCTTTCAACATTTGCATGTTTTAACCAAATCAAATGGCTTCTTTTGCCGGTGCACCAGCGGCACTTATTACAACCTCCATCTGGCCTGTGCGTGCGTCCCTGCTATGCAGGTCTGGAAGCTGGACTGTTCGGTTTTGTATCGTCAAGTATGATTGATAGCCAGAAGGTTCTATGACAATGACTACCTGTCCGTCAGTGATTGGCCGCATCTCTAGATTCTGTACATTGAACAGTATCTTAGTAGACTCGCCAACACTGATGTCTCTTCCATCGGGGGTAAATTCTGTGAATTTAACGTTAGGTGCGTCAGAGTTCGTCTGCATCGGCATAGAAAAGACAATAATTGCCACAGCGATCGCAACAGCTAGAGCTGCTACAGCTATCACTTTCCAAAGCAACGATCAAAATGACAGCGTTTGGTATAAACGAGAATCGTGTCTTTTTAATATCGCTTGATTTTAGAACTAAAATCTAGTGTTAACATCAATAGACTTTATTCTAGTACAGCACATATTCTTACTCGTCATTTTCGTTAGTCTTGTAGCTTTCTCTCAGAGGTCCTTTTTGTTGCTCGATAAATGGTTTTAGGCGTATGCTATGAAAAATCTATCAGAATTGACACTTAATTTGCTGCGCTCTTTTTTGACAATATGCTTGGTCAGGTCCCTGCGGAGAACTTGCACTTGTCGGCATCAAATTGTTGCATGGTTGCAAAAATTCCTTCACTCTTTACAGCTAATGAAAATTGATTGATTGATTAATTGATGTTACGATCAAGGGATATCGAAATTTTTTTTCTTTTGAGATTCCGTATATCTCTTTTCACAGCAGGACAGTCAATGTGATCTTGTTTGTATTCTAATATTGTAAATTGACCAGATTGTTCTGATTGTTCTGCATTGATCAAAACAGCTAATGGTGTCCTTCCCTTGATTGCGTTAGTGGGATTTTATAGTGTTAGAATCTTTACATGTTTCTTGGAGTGTATCTCAAAAGAGGCCATAATATGCTGATTGTCGGTGGGGCAATAGCGGTCATCTGGCCTCTGCCACGGGTTGTTTGGTTTTGTTGTAAATTCTTAAAAACTGAATCTGAAGTTTTGAAAAAAGTATAGCGCCCGGGCCGGGACGTTCGTTCGGTTTTTTATCAAACCGAATTTCGAACCCGGGTCGAAGGAGTGACAGTCCCCCATACTAGACCGGATTGTACGATGTTGGTTTTTCACTTAGAAGCAACCAAAGGTCTCTATACTACCCGGGCGCATGTAACCCAACTCTTTGGTGAACCAATTAAAATGTTTTGGTTTTTCTATCTTTCGGCTTATCTTATACCCACATTGCTGGCTGAAGAGTAGTACATTATATTATTCCCTTCTTTTTACTATGACTGCAGTACTTGCATCGATGCTCTGCCAGCTCACATCATAGCCCAACCTGACGATAAGCTCTGCATGGCAGGATTCTGGAATGCTCTCCTTTGACAGGATTGAGCAAGCGTCAATAAACCTGCTTGTTCCAACCAGTAAAGATTCCAACTTTTGCGCTTTGGACTTGGGTATCAGATACATTCCTGCTTCAATGTACTTTTCCTTATTATCTCTTAGAGAAATTCGCCGTGCTACTTCAGCTGGAATGCAGTACTTTTGTGCAAGTTCATTGATTGAAATAACCGCATTATTATTATTATCATCCTTATCCAATTCAATTTTCAAATTAGGATCATTGATTTTTCTCTCAATCATTTCCCTATCAATTGACTTCAAGTAATCAAGAATGGGCTTTACCGGAACGGTGTCATTTTTGTAAAATATCAGCTGCTCTTTTGGCACTATAGAAGAAAAGGAGGATTTTGAGCAAGCAAAGTCTTCATTTACTGCAATGAACAGAAGATCTGTCTTATCCTTATTATTATTCCTCTTCTTCCTACTATCAATTGAAACGAAAATATCAGCTAACTTTTGCAGTTTCCTCTCGAGATACTCTTTTGTCCAGAATCCAACAATCTCAAGATAGATCTTCTTGTCATACTTTTCAAACATAAAATCTGGAATGAAAGCGCCCCCATTTGATAGCACTAGAGGATCAGGTTCCCGAGTCAGCCTCCAACCAGTTTCAACTTGCTCAAATCTATTCGCAAATTTTTCTTCTACTGCGCTATCAAAGTTATTATAATCATTGTAGAGAGAGGATGATGACGACCCTGCCACTTCTTTTCCAGTAATGGAACTGGGAGGAAAAGAAGAATATGGATCTGTCAGCAGTTTCGGAATTTCATTTTTTGAAATCTTAAATTCGTATATTTTTCTCCCATCCATTGTTTTCCTTACGATCCATGCATCTAGATGCCATTCACCACTACCGCTACTGCCCTCTCTTTTTTTATCTGAAGTGAAAATTATTGATGGAAGCAACTTTGCAAGCAATGTCCCGTATCTGTCTGTCAATTTAAAGAGGCTCAATGGTCCTTCAAGAGAACAAATTATTCGATTTTCTTGTTGTTGTTGCGGTTGTTGTAAATAGTACATCAAGCCAAGCTTCTTTACACTCCTTAGCACACGTTTCCAATTCAAGCCACCTGAAATGTAAAAATCAAGTTTTGTACAGTTAAAGAGCAAAGTTTGCATGAGCGACAAATTGTACCATCCAACTAAAGCTTCAGGGTCTATTGTATCAAAGTGCTCGAGTATTAGGTTATCATCCAAATCACTCCACATCGCTTTTAAGGCAACATCATAAGAAGGTAGATGCAATTTAGAGGCCACAGAATATGCAATTTCTTTTCTCTCTAGTTCAGTTAATGCAAAACCCCTTTTTGATGACTCTTCAAATACCGCCTTTCTAATGCGAGGCGGATCAATAATGGGAGTGGTGCTGGTGCTGCTTGTTTCACCGTCATTGTCACTATTGCTCTCCCTACTTTTGAACGTGCATCTCCTTTCTAGGAGGGCGTACAATCCCCTCACAAGTTTGTAATCAGTACCAGCATCCAATTCTTCTATTGCTGAGATCCTGTCTTCAAGCTCTGCTTTCTTCTCTTTGTTCTTAGATGTTTGTTCAAATTCTTGGATTATCTTCTTTGCTAGCTCTATATCTTCTTCTTTGGTGCAGAATAAGGGAAATATCGCTCCATTTCTAGTTCTGACTCGAAGT
>JALYGW010000006.1 GCA_030776915.1 Thermoproteota archaeon | reverse complement strand
AAGGGTTTAGCGGCTACGTTTCAGAAGTGCTGGTGCTCAAGTACTCCTCATTTGAGAATCTCTTGCGCGCAGCTGCTGACTGGCATGAGAGGCAGATAATAGCGGTTTCCGATTTTGATTCAGATTTTGTCAGGGTGTTCAACAGCTCGGTAATAATTATCGATCCAGTGGACAGTAGGAGAAATCTTGGGACTGCGATCTCCCCAGAAAGTGTGGCCAAGTTCATGCTAGCTGCCAGAAACTTTCTTGAAAAGCCATCGCTTGATTTCTTCAAAGAAGGTAACAAAAAATATCGCTGCCGTGGCTCAAGCAAGAAGCTGCTGCTTTCAAACGTGCTTGTAGTAGAATTTTCGCATCAAAAGAAAAGTCCAGATATTATCTGGGGTCAGCTGAAACGAAGCATAAAAGCAATAGCAAAGCAGTTGGAACTGGGACATTTTGAAGTGCTGCGGAGCTCCTGTATCACCGATGAAAAAAGCTCGGCTGCCGTTGCGTTCCTGCTTGAATCAATAACCTTGCCGCCATACACCAAAAGGAAAGGACCTGAAATTTTCAGAAGGAAGGATACGGCTAGCTTCCTTTCAAACAGAAAAAGAAGCAAGCCACTTGCAATCTGGCTTGACAGGGAAATGAGAATCACAATGCTTATAGAGCGCAGAGCTACGGATGCAAGAAAGTTCGTCAAATCACTTCTGCTCAATCATAGCGAAAACAGTGGTATTTCAAAAGATCTAATTGTAAACAAGCTTCAAATTTATAGCGGAAGCGACAGGAAGATATTAAAGGGGCTAGCAAAGGAGGCCGTTGGTGACGTTGTCTCAACAGAACATCTCATTTTTAGATGAGGAGCTAGACATAAGATCGCCTAGGCTCATTCCTCTTATATCGTATCCTCACTTTTCAGAATGTGAATACAAAGATCGAATTATCGAAATGGAGTCACTTGGAATAAGTTCAATTATTTTGGGCGGAAAAACAATAGTAAATGGCGCTCATATAGCCGGCAAGGGCTGTGTAGGGATTGTAGTGAAGACAAAAGTAAGGAGCAAAGTTTGTGCACTCAAGATAAGAAGGACAGATGCAGACAGAAAGGCGATGGACAACGAAGCACAATTTCATAAAATTGCAAACAGCGCAGGCGTAGGCCCAAGCCTTGAAGGGCACACAAAAAATCTGATTGCAATGGAATTTGTCACTGGTCAGAGCATCATCGACTGGGTAGTAGTCAACAAAGCTACAAAGAGCAAAATGTGCACAGTAGCAACGGCTATTCTTGAGCAATGCTTCAGGCTTGACGTCGCGGGCCTTGACCATGGTGAGCTCAGCAGGCTGGCGCGACACGTCATTGTTTCCGATAGACCTTATATAATTGACTTTGAAAGTGCAAGCACCACAAGAAAAACATGCAATGTGACTACCGCTGCACAGTCGATATTGCTCTATGGCATAGTTGCAAATAGAGTGAAGAAGATCTTGGGTAATATGGATAGGGAAAGAGTAATCCATGCGCTTAGAACGTACAAACATTTTCACACAAGAGCTAACTTTGACGCAGTTCTTGACTCGCTGTTTATATAGTTTTTAATTTATAACAGTCATATAACCCTCTCTGTGTTTGGAAACGAAGTATCTTAAAAGAGAGAGATATATAGATACATAGTAGAACTGCTTGAGCGCTTTTTGCTGATGCAGACAGGCGCATTGCAAAGAAAATGAGGTTAGTTGGCAAATACGAAATCAACTATAGATCAGCTTTTGTCAACTAGGCCTGTCTGCTTATCGTTCAAGAGGGAGAAGATAACACGGCGATTATTTGGGAATTTATTTCGCTCTGCTAACCTTGATGATAGCGGCAACTAGGCCAAGAACCCTATGACACGCTACTAAGAACAACAGCCTCTCTCCTGCTTGCTGACAAGCAAGGCTATTTCCTTTTCTTGGCCGCCGCTGCCGCAAGTAGGCCTTTTGCATTCTTTGGTAATACATGTTTGTCTTGCTTATTCTACTACATTATCCAGGCAGGAACAGCATTTATCAACTTCATGATCTAATGAATAGAAAAACGACATAAAGACAAAGATATGTATAATTCTTATATGTGTTTATTTATACATCTGTCCATTCTTTAGTTTAAAAAATTGACTAGTGCTGCCACTGTAGCAGTTATCAACAGAGTGCTCTGCATTATATCCAGAGTGGGCAAGAGATCATCGGATATGCATATTCTCTACGTTGACTTTTACCACTAGAGCCTCTGCAGACTATGCGAAGGATAAGTTACTGAACCAACCTTGCCTACTTCATTATTGTTGCTGTCGATACTCGCAGAGGCTTCTTGGTTCGAAGGTTGCAAAACTTTTTTGAAGTCCATTACGGCAGACTCGCAAGCTCCTAAAGCGGTATCCAAGAAGTTCCCATCAGTAAAAGTCTTGCCATAGTTGACAACAAAGTCTTGTCCCTTCTGCAAAGAAAAGAGATGGAGAACTTATGTATATTATTTTTGATAATTTACACATATACGTTAAATTCGCTATAGCTAACCTACAGAGCATCGTTGATATATAGCCTCAGAATCCCAAGAATGCTGTCGCGGTCTTTCTGATAGCCCAGTCTTTAAAGACCCGGTAACATGCATGACATTGCATACACAGACGTCCCCTGCAGTCTACGGGCAGTCTACGGGCAGTATAGCCATAACTATACAGCATATTCTATGAAAATCAGTAGGCTAGTTAAAGGGAGAGGACAAGTCGTTTACTTGATCTCCGCGATGATCATCTTCACTGTGTTGACATCAAGATCAAGCTGATCTGCTATCAGGTCTTCTGAAATCCCAGATTCGTGAAGATTCCGCAGCACCTCTTTTTTTTGCTGATCCACAATATTGGCTGGCGGATAAAGTGATAGTTCATTTTCTACAGATGTAATATATTTTAATATCCTTTCACACATGTCATCGACCTTTGCTGCAGCCTCTACAGATATCACAAGCAAGTGATCCTTGACTGGAAAATTGATTAGGTTAACCTTGTCGTACATGTATGCAACTGTCTTAAGCGTGCCAAGTTCTGGTGTGAACATCTTCCTCAGATCTACAATGTATGCAGACTGAGCGTAACTGATCTCAGAATTTCTGCCTTTTAGATGCTCTTCAATGCCTTCCCTATGACTTCCTGCATATAGGTGGCCGGATTTTTCCATTACCCCTGCAAATCTTATCATAGCATCGAGTGCTAATACATTCTTTGAAAACTGTTCCGCTTTCATATTTACAACCGCTAAAACAGGAAATAGAATATAGCCTTTACGCGTATTCTTCTACAAAAAGGAAAAAAAGGTAAGGTCTCAGGCCTACTTTTGCCGCTGCTGCTGACGAATATCCTTGATCCTGCCTCTGCCTGTCTTTCTTGGAGCGATATTGCCTACCTTGCGTCCCGGCGGAGTTGTCTTGCCTACTGATGACTGGCGACCTATGTGCTGATGCCTTCCACCTCCATGTGGGTGGTATACTGCAGCTTGGGCAATGCCTCTAACTGTTGGGTAAAGCCTGCCATGGGCTTGCATGTATTTAGCGCGGTTGCCTGCCTTTAAGAATGGCTTTTCCTTATGCCCTCCGCCAGCAACCGCTCCGACCATTGCCTTACACTTTTGGTTGAGTCTTAGAAACTTACCGGATGGAAATTTAATGGTGACACCTTCTGTCCCATGAGCAAATACTACCGCTGATGAGCCGGCAGACTTTATCAGCTTGCCCCCGTCGCCGGCGTTCTTTTCAATGTTGCATACTACAGTGCCATCTGGAATTGATTCTAGCGCAAGTATATTCCCTGCCCTTGCGGCTGTACTCATGCCAACTTCAATTGTGCTTCCAACAATTGTGCCATCTGGCGCTGGTACATATGAATATCTTCCATGGTCAAATTGTATTTTTGCAAGAGGAGCGTTGCGCCCCCTTTCATGAACAATGTCAACTACTCTACCGATATGATGCACATCTAGCTTGAAATTGGGGTATTTAGCTGGCGCAATCTTTCCCACAGTAATTGCTCGAAATTGTTTGCCTCCTCGACCCCTTCGGCGAACTAACGTTCTCTTTCCCATGGCAATGAAGAAGCCAGCCAATAGGTGATTTTAATCTTATGCTATTTTTGCTGTTTTTAACATCTTAGCAAAACACGCGTCTTGCGGATTTCACTGTCTCTTTAATTAGAGAGAAGAAGCAGGTGTGGTGTGTAACTCTAGCTTTTTGCGAGCCTTTTCTTGTTAGAAGATTCTCCTTCCTCTTCTGTGGGAGCTATAAGGATATTTACATTATTGTTGTTACTTCATCTTCCTTATCTTTAACCAAAGTATGTCTCTGCATATTATATACCTTGATGTCATTAGTAGGAACCGAATGCATGTGGGGAATGATATAGGGCTTATCTCTAGCACCCCAAAATGGGCAAATGAATACTCTTGTTGTCGTTGTCGCTATCGTAGCAACTGCGAGATTTAAGATCTAATTGCCTGAAGTCTGGCAAGTGAAGTTGCCAATAACACAGAACAATTGGCTAACGGATCCAGTTTAAAGTATCGAGACATTTTCTATACGATAATAATATTTCAAAATTCTCAATCACTATGATGAAACGTGAGGGACTCATCTTCTGGATACTGATAAAAATTTGGATAAGTCCTAATAAGCGATAGATAATCTCTCAATCAGTATCTATGACAGCTACCAAAACAAAGACACATATTGTCTCGCCTAGTTGTAAAATATATTATGTATTTATAAAGTAATATAAAATGATACTGACCCTCCTTTCTTTTAGCATCCACTCACACATGCTCTCTCTGCGTAAACAGGTAAGTCGTATTCAAAATTGGCATAATACCTCCCGTATATTGCCGCAGGCTTTGATAATCGCTGCCAATATCTCCTACATCCACAAAAAATATATGATTTAGAATATGCATTTTATAATGACTAATGAAGAAATCTAGAGTGGCTACATCTGCTGTCAAATCCAAACCCGCTGCCCCAAAGCCCAACCCAAGATGGGGTAGAGAAGAGGAAACAGAAATATTTGCTAAAAATGTCAGGCTATTTAGGCAAGGCAAGATTTCAGATGATGACTTCCGGCGTTTCAGACTGCAGCATGGGGCATATGGATCGCGTCTTCGAATGGACTACAGCATGGTCAGAATAAAGGTGCCAGGCGGCGAGATAACACCAGAACAGCTTGAGAAGATCGGAAGCCTCTCTGAAGCATTTTCAATAGGCTCTGCTCATGTTTCGACCCGCCAGAACATTCAGCTCCACTGGGTTCAGCTCGAAGATGTCAGCGAAGTCATGAGAGGTCTAGTGGAAGTCGGCCTCACAACCAGAGAGGCATGTGGAAACACTGTCAGAAATGTCATGTGCAGCCATTTTGCCGGCGTGTGCCCAAACGAAGTGTTTGACGCTACTCCATATGCTAAAGCGATTGCAAGGTTCTTATTGCGCAACCCAATGTGCCAGAATCTTCCGCGCAAGTTCAAGATCAACTTCTCATGCTGCGACAGCCATGGTCTAGTCAGGGTGGCTGACATTGGACTTGTGCCTGCAGTCAAAAAATTGCCGTTGTCGTCATCAACTACAACGGCAACAACAACTACTGAAAATAGTGGCGAAACAATTAGAGGATTTAAGATCTATCTTGGCGGCGGACTGGGAGCTGCCTCTTTTATAGGACATTTGCTTGAAGACTTTACACCGGAAGACAGGCTCCTTGCAACATGCATGGCAACAATCAGGTTGTTTGACAGACATGGCAATCGTGAAAACATGGCAAGGAACAGAATGCGCTATCTTGTACATGAGATGGGCTGGGAAAGATTCCAAAAGATGGTCCTCAAGGAGCGCTCGATAGTGGAAATGACGACGTCGTATTCGACAGAGCAACTCTTTGATGTCAAATCTCATGAGGATAAAAGACAGCTGCCAAAGACGTTAGGGAGGATGACGATGATGACAAAATTGCCAATGCTAAATGCGAAGGTTACAAAGGATAGCCCAGGATTTGAGCGATGGCTCCATACCAATGCCGTTCCGCAAAAGCAGGAAGGATACTTTACAGCATTTATTACTCTAGGAGCTGGAGACATTACAGCAAGTCAGCTGAGGATACTTGCTTCGGCAATCCGCGACTATTCTGCAGAAGGCATTGCTCGGAACACGCCCCAGCAGAACTTTGCATTGCGCTATGTGCGGGAAACCGATCTTCCAAACTTTTATGAAAAGCTTGCATCTGCCGGCCTTGCCAACCCCGGTGCCCTGACAATTGCTTCTGCCGTTGGTTGCTCAGGAACCACATCGTGTAACCTTGCAATCACTAATTCGCACAGACTTGCAAAGGAAGTTCAGCGCAAGTTCCTAGAGCTAGGGCTTGATATCGATGATTCGTTGCGAGATGCAACCATCAAGATAAGCGGCTGCCCCAACTCTTGCGGTCAGCACGAAATTGCAACCATTGGATTCTTTGGCGGCGCGACGAGGATGAACAACACAATGACGCCAACTTACACCATGTTGTTTGGAGGCAGCGCAGGCGAGGCTGGCGAGCTTGGAAGGGCTGTAATGCGAGTGCCAGCAAAGAGGGTGATTGACACAACGTTGAAGATAATTGAGTTGTACAAGAATGAAAGAGCAGCGGCAGCTACTGCTGCTGGTGGTAGCGGTGGTGGTGGTGATGATGATGATCATCATGAAACGCTGCACCAGTGGATTATCCGCTTGATAAAAAGCCAGGGGTCTGGAAGCATCAAGAACCTCGAAGACATGAAAGCAGCCCTTGCACAGGTGATACAGCTGCCTTCTTCTCCTCAGCAGGATCCCGATGCCTATCGAGATTATGGCAGTGACTCACACTTTACTGCCAAGACTGCGAGAGGAGAATGCGCAGCTTGACAACAACAACAACAGGGGCAACTGCAAGAAAGAAAAAAGAAGCCAAAGTCTCGGATGAAGATTTCAAGCTTCCAGTAGTATGCGATGCCGATACCCTGAGGTCGCTCATACGCAGAAAAAAATCAGTGCGCGTAGTCGATGTACGCAAGGCAGAAGACTACCAGAGAGAGCACATACCTACTGCAGTTTCATTGCCTCTTGCACGTGTTCTTGAAAATGATCAACCGGAGAAAATAGTGGCCTTTTTGGAGGAGCTTGGTATATCTGACAGTACTCCCGTCGTAGTATATGACGATACATTTGGCGCGCTTGCCGCTAGGGTAGCTTGGACATTTCAATATGTTGGCCATGACAACACTGCACTGCTAGAGATGACATTTAAGCAATGGAAGGAGCTTGGTCTTGAAACTGAAAATCAACAGCGCACTTTTCCAAGGGCGAGGCATTCGCTCAGCATCAAAAAGGACATCTATGTCGATGCTTCATATGTTGAGGCAGCCGCCAAGTCTAAGCCCAGCACACTGCTTGTCGATTCAAGGGAACGGCTGAACTACCTAACAGAGCATATTCCTGGCGCAAGAAACATACCTTACACCATGGTGGGGTCAGAGGACAGCATACTGCGCAAGGCCGAAGAGCTAAAGCGGCTGATTGAAAACCGCGGCATAACAAATGACGCTGAGATAATCACGTACTGCGGAAGCGTTGGGACGCTTTCAGGCTTAACCTACTATGCACTTAAGCTGGCAGGGTTCAAAAACGTCAAGTTATACCCAAAGTCATTTAAAGAGTGGAAGGCCTTGGGCAAGCCAAAGGAAGAGTTCAAAGACGCCACCTATTGGGACCTCTCTGCAGAATGACAATATCGTCGTAATATGTCTAATAATAAAAGACTCATAGTCTGTCTCACAGGGATGCCAGGTGCGGGTAAGTCCTCAGTCGCATCTTTTCTTAAGGAAAAAGGCTTTGAGGTTGTGGCCATGGGCGATGTCGTAAGGGAAGAGGCAAAGAGGCTGGGCCTCGAGCCCACCGACGTCAACCTCGGCAAGATGATGCTCAAGCTAAGGCAGGATCTAGGGCCAGGAGCGGTGGGCCACATTGTGCTACAAAAACTGGCAAGAGATGGCAGCTCTAACAATGTGGTGATAGATGGCATACGCAGTATAGCCGAAGTTGAAGTTCTAAAGAACGTAGGACACGTAAGACTTCTTGCAATCCATGCATCGCAGGACACCCGTTTTAAGCACCTCAAGAAAAGAGGCAGAGCAGACGCACCTTCAAACGGCAACGAATTTGCCGGAAGGGACAAGCGTGAACTGTCAGTCGGGGTTAGCGAGGCAATTGCGCTTGCAAATGAGATGTTATCCAACAACGATCTGACACTAGAGCAGCTAAAGCTGCGTGCCTATGATATTGTCAAAGAATGGCTTGAGGAAATATATAGAGGAGTGGAAAAGGCTTGAGAAAGCCCAATATTACATCACAAATAGACCTCAAGGTCGAGGCGACCGTCAACCCGTCAGAGCACACACAAAAAGTCATTGACGCCATTGCAAATCTATTCGCCAGATGTTCACCAGAGCTGTCTTATAGAAGCAGAGTTGTGGGCAGAGCAGTTGGAAGCGATTCTCTTGCCATGCTGTACGAGCAGGTGCGCTCAAGGTCTGCAATGGGTGTGCTAAGAAGGATGCTCCTGGACAATCGAGCAGGCGATAGCACATGGTTTTTGCTAAACAAGCAGGCTGCCACATCCGGCATTGCAGCAGTGATAGAGGAGGAGCAGGAATCGCCACTTGGACCAATCAGGGTTACGATAAGCTGCGAAGAATTAGATACCCTTATTAACTGGCTGGTTCCTGAGCAATAGCCATTGCACGAGGAAAGCTTCTTTTACCCCCGTCAGTATAGGGCTCCATGGCAACAGAGGCATATTGCGTCAAATGTAAAGCCAAAAGGACGATGAAGGATGAGAAAAGAGTAACAATGAAAAACGGCAAGCCAGCCACGCAAGGCATATGCACGGTCTGCGGGACGAAGATGTTTAAGATAGGAGGCAAATGACGTTTTTCCTTTTTTTCATTTTTTGTTTTTGTTCCTACGAACCAAAACATCAAGGCATAATATACCTGATCTGTAATAATCGTGTACCTGTTCGTCAATGATAAAGATAAGGAGCCTAGTCAAAAAGTATGGCAAGCACATTGCAGTAGATAACCTTACACTTGACATTAATGAGAATGAAGTTTTTGGCCTGCTGGGCTCAAATGGCGCCGGCAAGACAACTACTATACATATGCTTGCTACACTGCTCAAGCCATCTCGTGGCAGCGCTACCGTGAATGGCTATGACATTGTCTACCAACCAGCGAAGGTACGCTCAAGTATTGGAATTGTATTTCAGGCTCCAAGCAGCGATGATATGCTCACTGGCCACGAAAACTTGCAACTGCATTCCATGCTGTATAGTATCCCGCGCCACACAAGGAAGCAAAGGATAGACGAAGTGCTCAACCTGGTTGGACTGACTGATCGCAGACACGACCAAGTCAAGACGTATTCTGGCGGCATGCGTAGGCGCCTTGAAATTGCACGCGGATTGCTTCACAAACCAAAGGTGATGTTCCTTGATGAGCCAACGCTTGGACTTGACCCAGCAAGCAGGGAGACGATGTGGAAGTATATACAGCGCCTTGTAAGAGAGGAAAAGATGACTGTGATTTTGACGACACATTACATGGAAGAAGCCGATATACTCTGTGACAGAATCGGCATTATTGACAAGGGAAGAATAGTAGCCCTTGACACGCCCAAAGGGTTGAAGGCAGGGCTTAGAGGTGATATCATTAGGATAAAGACGCGGCACAATCCAGATAAGATCAGCAAGCTTGACTTTGTTCACAAGGTCGAGCAGAACGACGGGTTTTTGATATTATCAGTCAACAACGCCAAGCGAGACCTGCCAATGCTGCTGCGGCACATTGATGCAGAAATAGCCGAGTTTACTAGCCCCACGCTCAATGACGTATTCATACATTTAACGGGTTACAACATCAAGGAGGAGCCGGAGGGAGGTTTTGGAGAGAAGTATGCAAAATATGACTAGCATACAGGATGATCTGGCTAAAGTGTATGCGTTATGGCTTCGCGAGTTCAAGGTTTTCTTGCGGGAGCGAAGCCGGCTTGTGGCATCAACCTTTACCCCCATCCTATGGCTATTTGTCATTGGATCGGGATTAGGTTCTGCAGCCCCTTCTGAGTTACCGCCGGGCGTCGATGACTACCAGCAATTCATTTTCCCGGGCATCGTGAGCATGTCAATAATATTTACATCAGTTTTTTATGGATCGTACATAATATGGGATCGCAAATTTGATTTTTTAAAGAGTGTGATGGTGGCGCCGGTTAGCAGAACCACGGTGTTTGTAGGCAAGACGCTAGGCGGCATGACTAACTCCCTAATTCAGGCTGCAATACTTATTGCAATTGGAGTTGCGATGGGAATTCCATTCACGCCGCTCTCGCTTGCACAGGCGGCAGCGGTAGTGCTCCTGATGTCGTTTGGGCTCACATCTCTTGGACTAGCCCTTGGTAGCTATATGTACAGCCTTGAAGGATTCCAGATGATCGTTAGCTTTGTGGTATTTCCTCTATTCTTTCTGTCAGGTGCTCTATTTCCACTTGACAACCTACCGGAATGGCTTTCAGTTCTGACGGCTGCAGACCCTGCTACATACGGTGTGGATGCTTTGAGGAACTTGATGCTTGGCACTGGTACCTATGGAGTTGAGCTTGATCTCGCAATTCTGGTCGGCTACACCGCCGCACTTGGAGCGTTTGGTGTCTATTCTTTTGGCAAGATGAAGGCCGTCTGATATTGAATTTTTATTGAATTGTGGTTTTATCTGTTTTTGTACCAATCTTCAATATTATACCCTTTCTAGGAGTTCTTAGCAAGTAGAATTTTTACAGTATATAAGAGGTTATTGCAACCAAGGAAAGCGAGGGGTCGTCGTCTAGCTTGGCAGGATGTCAGCCTGGGGCGCTGGAGGTCGTGGGTTCGAATCCCACCGACCCCACCATATTTATGATACTATTAAACCATGATCATCCTTCTAGCGACATTGAGCATCGATTTGAATCTTCACATAACGGTTGAAGAATGAGTCACCAATTCAACTCATAAGCAAACTTAAGAAGTCCTGGTAAATCCTCATACAGATTAGCTTTAACCGTCTTGCTAATCAGAACGACATTTTCTTATGCATGTCTAAGTATAGCTATGGGGCCGGCCGGATTCGAACCAGCGACCTCCAGCGCCCGAGGCTGGCATCCTGCCAAGCTAGACAACGGCCCCAGAATTGCAAGGTGTCTGGATCCAATCCGTATTATATGTCTATTAATATGCAGATTGACTGTCTTTCTTGGGACTATTCGGCACTTCAGAGCTTGAAAAAGCAGAGTGTCACAAATTTTTTACTACCACTAGTTTATCTTTCTTTTGCATTTTGCATCCTAGTGTGAATTAACATATATTACACTAATCAATACTTTAGCTTCTAAGAATCTGTTCAGATAAAAGGTTAAAAATGCTGCTCAATGTGACTAGAAATTAATCTCATCTTTTAACATACCAACCTAACTGCAATAACCAAGAAGAACAATCACAATATTTCAGAAAAGGAAAACCTTATCTTCGACGATAATCCAAGCAACTTTATGGCTGAAGAAACGTTCATGTATGCTGTGACGACAGGCATCTTCGCCTTCCTTGTAGCAGTGCTTTTTGGGACAAGAGCAGTACGCAAGCGCAAAGAGCCAGAGAACAGGCCGGTTGAAACTGAATCATCTTATTCCGGCAGTTCTGGAAGTGGAGGAAAGCGAATCAAGCGATTCAAGTCAGATGGCACCCCAGTATACGAATAGAAAAAACATCTGGACACTATATCACGGAATTGCAGCTCAGATAGCATGCCTATTATTTGATGTCGCTGTCACTCTTTTCATAATGCGAACACGAAAAATTGGAAGACTAGAAAATGATTCGACCTCAAAGAAAACTTAAGGCTGGAATGAAAGACATAGCAGTCCACAAAAAATTTCCTTTCCAGCGTAAAAAACCTCTCTTGCTATATATGCTTGGAGTCGATGATATTAATAATACTAAAGTCCTTTTCCTCAAGCCTAATAAGTCTGGAGTGTCAATTATCCATAACAAGCAATTGTTCAAAATAGGGACGCACTTGATGCGTCAACGAAATGCAGGTGCTGCAGTAGAATTGTACGTGTGCCCTGTCTGCAAGTCAGAATTCAAAGAAAAGATACTGCTGGCCATACACATCGGAACAAGGCACTAGTTCCTCTCTACCCTCTTTTCATTTTGCTTCCTCAGGGAACGAAGATCAGCTCGAATGCGTATATAATAGTATACGATGTAAATAGAGACATTAATCATCAGTTAGATTATGCTGATGGCATTTCGATATATTACTTCAAAAGAACCTATGCAGAGTAAAATATTATTATACATGATAGAAAAGAAAAAAATCTCTCGATGCAAGTTGACAAGCAAGCTAGATCCTAATCCTCTGAAGATACTGGTTGCAGGAGGAAGTGGCTTCATAGGAAGTCGGCTCATCAAAAAATTGGCTGCAGATATCCATCATCGTGTACCACACTTTAGAGCAGAGATTTTGTGTTTGACGCGAGATACAGAATCCATTAAGGATATGTTTGATAAAGATATCAGATTAGTTAAAGCGGATGTCTCAAATTATGAAGATCTTGCAAGAGTGATGTCTGAACAAATTGATATTGCCTATTATCTTGTTCATTCTATGGAAGGTACCTTAAAACAGTGGAAAAAATTTTCTGAGCGGGATAGAGTTGCTGCTATGAATTTTGCCAAAGTGGCATCAGAATACAAAGTCAAGCGAATAATCTATCTAGGCGGATTAATCCATGCGGAGGATGACGATGATGACAAGCTTTCAGAACACATGCGAAGTAGAAGGGAGGTTGGAGAAATACTACAGCACCATTCCTTGTCAAAAGTTACGATCTTTCGAGCGGCTGTAATCTTGGGTCAAGGTGGCGGCTCATTTCAAATGCTCCAATACTTAGTGGAAAGACTCCCTGTCATGATTTGTCCAAGGTGGGTGCTTACCAAGTGCCAGCCAATAGCTGTAGACGATGTAGTTGAGTACCTTGCCCGCTGTATCGAGCTGAAAGATACTGAGGGAAAAAGGTTTGACATAGGAGGGCCTGATATTTTGACTTATCTTGATATGATGAGGAAATATGCTAAAATATTAAACAAATCTGTGCAGATCGTAATTATACCATTTCTCACTCCTCGTCTATCATCTTATTGGGTGGACTTGGTTACACCTGTG
>JALYGW010000005.1 GCA_030776915.1 Thermoproteota archaeon | reverse complement strand
ATCCACATGATGAATGTGGCATGGCTCAATGCCAAAACAATGAGTGTGAGCATGCCTAAAATTGCTCAGGCAGTAGACAATATCCTGTCAATACACAGGAATGAAAAGGGCATAATCCATACTACGTCCTATTCACAGCTCCAATTTATTAGGGACAACATAAGCAAGGAAAATACAAGCAGACTTATAGAGACAGCATCCGGTCTTGATAGAAACGAAGTACTGCAAAAGCACTATGAGAGCAAGAAGCAGACAGTTCTGATATCTCCATCTCTACACCTTGGAGTAGACCTAAAGGATGACTTGTCAAGATTTCAGGTGATTGTCAAGGTACCGTACCCAGACCTCACAGATAAGAAAATCGCTGCGAAAAAGGAGCGTGACCCAAAGTGGTATACATGGAACACAGTTCTACGGCTTGTTCAGGCTTATGGTAGGAGCGTTCGTAGTAGCGATGACTATGCAACGACGTACATCTTAGACAGCAGCGCTTCTTATCTTCTTAAAAACGCACATGGGTTGATGCCCCGCTGGTTTACGGAAGCAATTGTGCAGTTCTAGAACATTTTTATCCCGACGGTCGCTCAGAACAATATGAAATTTGTCGAGCGACAAGACCGTTGCTTCTGACGGGACTGAAGGCCGGGTCGTATTTGGCATCAGCTCAAGTATAGCTGCCACTTTGATACTTATTTCGCCGATTTTGTATACACTTATAGCATATCCTGGCACGTTTATTCTTTCTTGGAATGAGGGGAGGGGTGGCTTTTTGTTTGCCATGGCATTTATTGCAGCCGAGCTAGTCGGACTGAAATATTCACTGACCAAGAAAAAACTCATCATTGTGGCAGGCATGGCAGCGCTCACCATTTTATATTTTATTGCGTTACCATATGGACTAAGTGACTATATCAGAAATGCAAAAGACGCGTACAATGTCTCGCTTGTGGACAGTTGGATGTGGATGTGGGATTTTATTGTAATGGCCATATTTTTGGCAAGCTCACTCGTAATGCTATTTGGCAAAAAGTGGTACAAGATAGCATCCGCAGGAGCGATATATCTTGCAGGAAGCGCGCTCATCCTTGCACTAGATGCATTTTTTCCGTTTGATTCTCTTGGGCCTCTTCAGATTATAGTGCCAATTTATTTGCAGATTGATCAGGCAGTGATTAACTTCATAGATACATATGTAATTAATGTTGGGCCGCAAACACCAAATAATTCTGCAGAACCGGCACTCGCAAGGGGTAACCTGCTTGTGATGAATGGCCTCCATGGCCCCTTCGCATTGCAGGTCTTCTGGCCGTCAGCGGGTGTCCACAGTATGATAATCTATACACTTGTAATGCTGGCTCTGCTCATCAAAATGGATATGCCATTAACTAGGAAGATGATCTACTTTGCCGCAGGAACCTTGGGGACTGTTGCTACAAACCTGGTTCGAATAGTTTCGCTTTCTCTATATGCACTTGTAGTCACGACAGATGTACAGGAATGGGAGGCGTTTCATTCAATAGCTGGAGAGATAATGTTTCTGCCTTGGCTGGGCATATACCTTGGAGTGGTAATCTATATCGAGAACAAGAGGATCCGCAGATTGCAGGCAAAAGCGGGTGGTGCAGCAGCTTCTAATCAGTCGACTCGCTAGGATGAAGCATTAGGGTTCTGGCTTCATCCTGACCTAGTCATCAGATGTGACGCCACTTCGATGAACCATATCTCTGTAATGGGCGTAAGCTATTTTGTCATTTAATCTACTTTGGTTTGGTTCACGTATTGAAATTCAAAGTTAATGCACTATACCGATGGTGAGACGTACGTTCCTCCGACAGTTTCTACCGGTCAGATTATATACAAGCATGGTGTGTCATAAAGTAGAGGTTTTTTAATTGGTACAAAATAGTTTTCCGATGAGAGAATGGCACGTTGAACACATGGAAAAGACAGTTGTAAAGTACGTCAAGGGTCTGTCAGAAAATGCATCAGGATGGGAGAAGAGAAATCACAAAAGATATGGCAGCC
>JALYGW010000004.1 GCA_030776915.1 Thermoproteota archaeon | reverse complement strand
GTTTGTTAAGGCATCTGCGGAGACTGCGGGTATGATAAAGAATGCATTCATGCCTTCTACTTCCCTTAAGTCACGTTTGGGGATACGCTTCATCGTACCACTTATCTTGAGAAGTGCGCTTGCCAGCTTGCTTGGCTTGCCAGTGATAAGAGCACCATCTCTATCAGCAACATACTCCCGGTATCTAGATATCGCTCGGATTATTAAAAAGCTGGCAATCCATGTGACGACTGCGATTAGCAATATTAACAGCATTGCTGCGCCGCCTTCATGGCCTCGCCTTCCATGACCACCGCCAAACATTGCGCCATACATGCCAAACCTCATCAGATACCACGCTATCATTGAAAATACGCTTGCAAGGGTCAGGACTAGCACGTCACGGTTCTTTATGTGCGCCATCTCATGCGCAATGACCCCTTGTAGCTCCTCAGTGTCAAGCTGGTCCATCAATCCTGTAGACACTGCAACGATTGAGCTTTTGGGTGTCTTGCCAGTGGCAAATGCGTTTGGAATTCTAGTGTTAATGACTGCTATTCTAGGCTTTGAAAGGTTATTCCTCGCCACCATACGCTCTACTAGATCGTGAAGTTCTGGAAATTGCTCCCTGCTAACTATTTTTGCGCCAGTGCTCCATAGTACTATCTTGTCCGAGAAGTACCACTGAGCAAGTATCAGAATACCCGCGATGACAGCAATAGCGATGGCGCTGACTCCTACATAGGCAAGCACACTAAGAAATATAATGTAAAGTACAGTAAGAACTGCGAAGCTGACAATCATCCTTGCAGTAAGGCCGGCATCTCTCTTTCGCCATGGCTGCTTTTTCGTAAACATACGACCATTATGGTCGAGATAGTCTTATAATGATTTAGCTTATGTTTATTTTTACGTCACACATGAATGGAAGCGACCAATTCTCCCTTGTATAATTATGATCAAGTATTTAGGCTTGACAATTCTTTTGGAACTGAACAAAGCGCTTCTCTACTCTTTAATATATGTTATTTAGTCATAGGAGTAGTATTTGAGTGTGTCCAGTTTATGTGATTCACACACACATACACACATACACACACATTTTAGGGATAGAGGATTTTTAGGATAATAATATAACGGCTATAGAATATGAATTGACACAATATATAGCAAACGAGGAATGGACAAGGCTTGATAGAACCTAAAATAAGTATAGGAACATCTGGTTATACATATTCTTGGATCAAAGCCAAGCCAGATGCATTTGAATGGTATATCAGTCAAGGTTTCAACTCCGTTGAGATTAATTATAGCTTTTACCGCTTCCCGCAAATCACATCAATAAAATTCTGGCAAACTAAGGCTCCAAAAGATTTCACATTTTCAATCAAGGTACACCGTTCAATTACGCACCATAACAGACTAAAAAAACCGAGGTCAATTCAGCTTTGGGATCAGTTCTCGAAGATTTTTGAGCCACTTGAAAGCAAGATTGACTTTTGGCTCTTTCAGATGCCAGCAAACTTTAAATTTAAACCAGAGAATCTGGAGAGAGTAAAGTCCTTTTTTAATAGCGAGAGTATCATGGACCAGATTGTATCTCGCAAAAAAGCAGTTATAGAATTCAGAGATTCTTCTTGGTGGAATGAATCAGTTTTAAAAGAGATTGGAAAAGCAGGTATTGTATTTTGTTCTGTGGATGCTCCCAGATTACCAAATGAAATTATCACAATAAGCGATGCTGTATATTTAAGACTCCATGGTACCAAGACTTGGTACAATTATCTTTATCCTGAGGAAAGGTTAAAGGAAATAGTATCAGATATGATAACAATTGGAGCACAGAAAAAGGCAATATACCTCAATAATGATCACGGTATGCTAACCAATGGATTGTTTCTAATGAAAAGTTTTTTCTAAATTAACAAAGTCATTCTTAATCGTGTGTGTCCAGCACATATCAGAAGAATCCAATTTTGGCGGTAAAGGACACAATAACATAGGTATACGCACCAAGGGGCACACATACAAACGCTGAATGTGTCTTAGAAGAATTTCTAGGCACAGGCTAAGAACCATTAAACGGTCTACGGACTGCTAGAGCATACAACCAAATATTAAACATCATTTGTCAGAAACTCTTTTGAAGAGATCTCTATTCGATTATCCTAATTATTTCTCCATAAATACTAGCGTTTTGGGAATGATATCTTGATTATAACCAATTGTACTTATCGGCCTTATAACTGGAGAATCTGATAAGAGGTAAAAGAGATCAGGCCGGCCATTATCGTATGGAGGTATATGTATACTTCTTTTACTTTCGGACCAGCCTTTTAACATCGTCGATAATTTTCATAACTTCATTTGTAGGTGTCTCCTTGTCCATAGTGATGTAGTAAAAATGCTCCTGGCCTGATAATGTTACTATCTTGACCTTTTCATTCTCAGTTAAGGTATACTCTTCTCGGCCTATTGATTTTTCAAAGTTCCTCCGGAACTGATTTCTTGTCGCTTCAATAAAGTGTTCGTTTCTTGCCTCATCCGGCTTTAATAGTGGCACTACGCCTTTGCGTAAGCCCCCTGCCTTTGTGCGGCCAAACTTATTTATTATTCCTGCATAGCGTATGCGCGGCGAGACTGCCAAAATGTTGCTGCATTCTTGTTTATAGTGTGGGGTATCTGGATCGGTCTGTGGTCTGCTCATTAGGCTATCTTCAAAGGAGAGTTATATATGAGCTACTTGGTCGGTTGGAGCTAAAGTTTGAAAATAGTTCGTAATATTGCATCTGATTCTGTTTGCATCAAAGTTTGCCAGTCGCCTTTTTACTTAATGCTACAGCAATATCGTGTATTTATGGATGGGGTTTGTTTTAATGTCAGGTTTGTATTATCTTAGGCTTATGCATGAGGGACTACCGCATAGTCTTTAGTATTATGACGGTGTCTGTGTCGGAGACTCCTTCTATCTTGCGTATATCGTCAATACACTTGTTGATGTCAACTATCGCTGGCGCTGCAATGATAGCGGCTATATCATATTGGCCAGTTATTTCGTAGACTACTTTGACGCCATTTAGATTCATCAGCTGGTTAGACACAGCTGAAGTATCTGCGGTTGAAGCTACAGAGATTAGCGTTATTGCACTTGTCTTGTCGCTTGCCCCAAGCTCAATGGTAAAGCGTTTAATGATAGTCTTGTCAACAAGGTTCTTCACTCTTCGGCGAACTGCAGATTCGGAAAGTCCAATCTCATTAGCAATATCGACAAATGCCCTGCGTGAATCTGCCTGCAAAATGCGTATTATCTTTTCATCAGTTTCATCTACCTTAGCTGACATTTCTTCTCTTTTCCTCATTAGTCAATATAATATCTATTATATCAACTACGCGGGAAACCGTCATTTCATCCATTACAAGTGGCGGAAGGAGTCTTAAAATATTTCTTCCTGAGTAAAGAATCAGCAGTCCACGGCGAATTCCGTCAAAGAGTATATCTTTGACGTCAAAGCGGAGTTCGACTCCAAGCATCATACCAATACCCCTGACCTGTCGGACTATCTTGTGCTTCTCCTGCAGCCGGTTAAGCCCCTCTTTAAAGTGCACACCTATCTTTGCAGCATTATCAATGAGTTTATCATCGATCAATGCTTCAATTGTGGCAGTGCCGGCGGCGCATGCTATGGGGCTTCCACCAAAGGTAGAAGAATGCTCGCCAAGCTTCATTGTATCCATTATCTCCTGCTTGGCAAGAACAAGCCCCATAGGTATTCCACCTGCTATGCCCTTTGCAAGGCACATAATGTCGGGAGTCGTGTTCCAGTTTTGACCTGCCCACATTTTGCCGGTTCTCCCAAGGCCTGACTGTATCTCATCAAATATTAAGACAAGATTGCGTCGATCGCAGATCTGTCTGATCTTTGGCAGAAGGTCAGCTGGAGGAACGATTATACCAGTCTCTCCCTGAATGGGCTCAAGAATTACACTTCCAATTGTATCGTCAATTACTTCTTCGAGCAGCGACGGATCGCTGTATGGAACAAACTTGACACCATCCAATAGCGGCATAAATGACTTTCTGTATTTTTCGCTGTATGTCACTGAAAGCGCGCCAAACGTCTTGCCATGGTATCCACCATTCATTGCTATCACACCGTGTCTGCCGCTGAACTTGCGTGCAAATTTCAATGCCGCTTCGACAGATTCGGCACCGCTGTTAGCAAAGAATATTTTGTTCAATGGGGGCGGCGCCACTGATGCTATCTTTTCCATGAATCTTAATCTACTATCATTGTATGTAGACATGTGCGCCGTGATGAGTATTTCTGCCTGCCTTTTGATAGCATTTACCACTCTGTCGTTGCAGTGGCCAACTAGTGCAACTCCATAACCGCCCATGCAGTCAATGTATTCGTTGCCTGCTGTATCCCATACCTTTGTACCCCTACCCTTTGCAATATTTACTGGAAATCTCTGGTAAAGAGCCGCCAGGTACCGGTCTTCGTCGTTCAATGTTGAACAATCACCGTACAATTTCTATGGGCTATTGCTGTAGACAACGGGTTTTCAACCTGGCCAGAAGCAATGACTGCCTCTTTGACTCCCATTTCAAGCGCTTCTATACATGCGAGGACCTTCTTGTCCATTCCAGACCCTATCTTTGGTAATGCCCCTTTTGCCTGATCCAGAGTCATTGAATTGACAAGTTTTTCATTTAGTATTAGGCCATTTACATCTGTGACAAAGATAACCTTGTCTGCCTTAATGCCTCCTGCCACATATGCCGCAGCCCTGTCGCCATCCACATTGAGAAAATCAAATTCTTCGCTTAACGCGATCGGCGAAATCACAGGCACATAGCCACTGTCAACAAGGTCACTTACCAGAGCCCCGTCAACTGATGTTATCTTGCCAGTATATCCGCCATCTATTATCATCTTTCTCCCTTTTTCATTTAGGATCAGAAGCTTCTTCTTTCTCTCTGCCTTCAATATACCGCCGTCTATTCCAGCAACTCCTACCGCATTAATATGCTGACGCAATAGCATCTGGACTATTGCCTTGTTCAGCTTTCCGGACATCACCATAGTATAGATCTGGGCAGTCTCTTTGTCAGTATAACGGCTCCGCACACCGCCTGGAGACACAATGAACTTTTGCTCTTTTCCAAGCTTAGTTGCAGTGGCAGTGACTTCCTTGCCTCCTCCATGTACAAAAACTAGCTTATACTTTTCAGCTATTGACTTTATGTCTGCAAGAGTTGAGGAATGAAGCCCGTCTACTACGCTTCCACCTATCTTTATGACTATCATACTGGCGTCAATGGGGTATACATAAGTCCTTCATTTTCGCCATATCCAAACATCACATTCATGTTCTGTATTGCAGAGCCAGCAGCGCCCTTCATCAAGTTGTCAGAGGCAGAAAGTGCAACTATTCTCTGGTTATACTCATCGATGTCAAATCCCACATCGCAAAAGTTCGAGCCGACCACAAATTTCGGATCTGGAAACTTGTAAAGGCCCTTCTTGTCACGAATCAATCTCACAAAAGGTTCGCGCTTGTACGCGTTACGATACATTTTCCATAGCTCTAGCTCCTGCACAGGTCTCTTGAGGAATGTGTGGTTAGTAGTAAGGATGCCTCTGACGATATTGACTGCGTGGGGACTCATGCTCACCTTGATTTGCCTCTTTGCGATAAGCGAAAGCTCTTGTTCGATCTCACCAGTGTGCCTGTGTTTTGCAGGCTTGTAAGGTC
>JALYGW010000003.1 GCA_030776915.1 Thermoproteota archaeon | reverse complement strand
AATGAATGTAAACATGATAACCAGCAAGGGCATGACTCTTGACGATACGCTTTTGGTGCACGGCCATAGTCTGCCTTCTGATGTTAGAGGACATGTCAAGCGAATAGTGATGGGGCATGTACATCCTATATTTTTGAAAAAAGGGAGTGTAATAAACGGCAAGCGGGTATGGCTATATATTCAGGCAAGAAAGGAAGACATCTTTGCGGAGAAGGGAACACTCGACATTATAGTAGTACCAACCTTTAATCCATATCTTTATGCTACTGGCGAAAAGTTATATCATAAGTCCCTTTCGCCCATACTAACAAGAGTAATGCAGCATGGCGTGAAGAAGTGCATCGTTGTAACGCTTGACGGCTCGATTGTAGGCGATGCAGCGCTCCTTCCACGCATTTTATAAAATAGATCTCTCCCTCTTATGTCGCACAGTGAAAATGCATTCTCAGATGAAAGAAACTGAACCCATGGCATAATGGTTCTGTTAACCAGAACAACCATCGATATATGTATATACCTATAACATCATAATCGAATTTCTTCTAGCATTTGTAGTTATTTCAGCTCGATGTAACTTTTAAGTGGCATTATGCTGGGGGTGTTATCACGCAGCCACTGGAGCGTCTTGATGAACGAGCTTGCTGCTTCAAATGTCGTTAAAACAGGTATGCCCATTTCAACTGCTTTTCTTCTTATCTGATACTCGTCATAGAGCATGCCCACATACTTTTCAATTGTAGACGTGGCTGGAATGTTTATGATAAAGTTGATCTTGCGTTCGTACAATAAGTCGGCGATATTGGGCTTGCGATCGGGCTCACTTATCTTATAGACCAGTTGTATGTCGTTAAAGTTATTATTCTCTATGAATTCTGCTGTGTGCTCCGTAGCCATAATTCGATAGTTCATGGATGTAATGAGCGATATTATAGGCAGCAATTTCTCTTTGTTCTTTTGTCCGCCCACGGTTATTAGTGCCGATCCTGACAGTGGTAGAGAATAGCCGGCCGCCATGTATGCTTTGGACAATGCATCATAGAAACTATTGCCAAAGCATGCAACTTCGCCAGTTGACTGCATCTCTACTCCAAGCACCACATCTGAACCTTCAAGCTGCATGAATGAGAACTGAGGCACTTTAATCCCAAAGCCCGTAGTTTTGAGCCACAGATCCCTGGCAGTAGGCGGAAGCGGCTTGCCAATCATTGCTTTTGCAGCAAGGTTAATAATATTATAGCCTACGAATTTGGACACAAAAGGCATCGAGCGCGATGCCCTAACATTTGCCTCTATTACCAGTACTTCTTCATCCTTAATTAGATATTGGATGTTAAAGGGGCCTTTGACATTGAGAGCCTTGCCTATTCTGACACTGTAGTCTGTGATGGTGTCGATTGTCTTTCTATCGAGCCGCCAAGGAGGTATACTCATTATCGCGTCGCCAGAGTGGACACCCGCATTGTCTATGTGTTCAATAATAGAGCCGATGATAACTTCGTTGCTGTCTGATACTGCATCTACTTCGACCTCTGCAGCCTCTTGGAGGAACTTGCTAATGACAACCGGATGATCTGGGCTTATGTTTGTTGCGTCAGTCAGAAAGCCCTCTAGCTGCTGCTCGCCCCATACTACCTTCATTGCTGCACCTGAAAGTACATAGGATGGCCTGACAAGCACAGGGTAACCGACAGTGTCTGCAAATTCCTTTGCTTCTGCAAGTGAGGTGAATTTTCTCCACGCCGGCTGCTTTATCTTAAGTAAATCAAGCAACTGTCCGAACTTGGCCCTGTCTTCAGCCCTGTCAACATTTTTGCTGCTAGTACCGACAATATTGATGCCGCATTTTGCCAACTTAGGTGTTAGGTTGTTTGCCGTCTGACCACCAACACATGTGACCACTCCGGTTGGCCTTTCCTTCTCACAGATGTCAAGCACACGCTCTAGCGTCAACTCTTCAAAGTAGAGCCTGTCGCAGATATCATAGTCAGTTGAGACTGTTTCCGGGTTGCAATTGATGACTGAAATTTCCTTGATCCCATTTTCCTTGAGGCCCCACACTGTGTTGACAGTTCCCCAGTCAAATTCGACGCTGCTTCCGATCCTGTAGGGGCCAGCGCCTAGCACTATCATCCTACTCTTATTGCTGTCTTTCGCTTTGACGTCGTCAGTCTCGCCGCCGTACGACAAATAGAGATAGTTGGTCTTGGCTGGCCATTCTGCAGCCAGCGTGTCTATTTGCTTTACGACCGGCCTGATGTTAAATTTCTGCCGCAGGTTACGAACCTGCATCTCCTCAAGATTCAGGCAGCGCGCCAGTTGCTTGTCCGAAAATCCCATCTTTTTTGCCTTCCTTATCAGCTGCTCGTCAAAGGTGTTGGATTTATGGAAGATATTATCTTCCATATCGACTATATTCTTTATTTTGAGCAAAAACCACGGATCGATCGCTGACAATTGATTGATGCGTGCAATCGTCAAGCCTGCTTTTATGGACTCAACTACTGCGAATATTATTTCGTCAGTTGGATGTATGAGCGCCAGCTCGATCCTTTCAATGTCTTCTCCCGTAGGGTGAGGCAACAAATTTGCATTTGCGACAAGGCCGTCTTTGCCGATGTCGCACATCCTGATCGCCTTTTGGACCACTTCTTCAAAGGTTCTGCCAATAGCCATGACTTCACCAACCGACTTCATTGTGCTGCCAAGCTTGCGCTTAACAAGCTCAAACTTTGAAAAGTCCCATCTCGGCATTTTGAGCACAACATAATCAAGCGATGGCTCAAAGCATGCAGTCGTGACTTTTGTGATCTTGTTAATGAGTTCAGGCAATGAATACCCTAGGGCAATCTTGGCCGCCATGTATGCAAGAGGGTAGCCGGTTGCCTTGCTTGCAAGTGCTGACGAGCGAGACAGTCTTGCATTTATTTCGATAGCAGCAAACTGTTCTGATGTTGGATCAAGGGCAAACTGGATGTTGCACTCACCAACAATGTCACAGTAGCTGGTCGCCCTAATGGCAGCTGAGCGCAGCATATGATATTCATAGTTGTTGAGCGTCTGGGATGGCGCGATGACGATATTATCGCCAGTGTGGACACGCATTGCAAGAACATTTTCCATGTTGCATACGATCACACTGTTCCCCTTGTAATCGCGCATCACCTCGTACTCAATTTGCTTCCAGTGTCCGACATAACGCTCTATCAAAACTTGATGAACCATGCTGAGATTAAGACCTCGCTGCACAATTTCCTGCAGTTCATACTCATTGTGTGCGACACCACCACCTCTGCCGCCCAACGTGTACGCTACTCTGATGATGACGGGGTAGCCAATGTCATTGGCTGCCATAAAAGCTTCCTGTAGCGAATTGACTGCAAAACTCTGTAACACTGGCACATCACTCTTTATCATGGCTTCCTTGAACCGCTGTCTGTCTTCAGTGATGTTGATACCTCTGATAGAGGTGCCTAGAACCGTTATGCCATATTTTTGGAGGATGCCCTGCTCGTGCAGTGAGACCCCGCAGTTGAGGGCTGTCTGACCGCCAAAGCCCAACATTATTGAATCGGGCCGCTCTACCTCGATAACTCTCTCCACGTAACTCGTATTTATTGGAAGAGAGTACACTTTGTCTGCAAAGCGCGTGTCAGTCTGGATAGTCGCAATGTTAGGGTTTATTAAGATACTCTTTATTTTCTCCTCGGCTAGTGCCTTGAGGCATTGGGAACCGGAGTAGTCAAATTTGCGGCCAGTTATTATTGCTGGCTTTCGCCTGCCTCTCCAATCTTGATTGCCCCGCTTCCGAGGACAAGAACTTTCTTTATTGTTTCATTTCTTGGCGATCTTTCTCCCTCCTGTTTTTTTATTTATTAAAAATTTTTTCAAAGGCTTTGCAGTTTTTTTCACAGACTGCAGCTCTCCTGCTTCTGCTGGATCCGTTTCATCCATCATACCGTTTGCAATAATTTCTCTAAACCTGTCGAACACAAACATACAATCATAGGGGCCTGGCGATGCTTCGGGATGAAACTGGACAGCAATTATCGGTTTGCTCTTGTGCTCAAACCCTTCGACTGTATTGTCGTCAGCATTTGAGAACCAGACCTTAAAGCCCGTCTTGCCAAGACTCTTTGGCTCAATTCCGTAGCCATGGTTCTGGCTAGTCACGTACACCTGGTTGTTGCGCAAATTCATGCATGGCTTATTCTGACCTCTGTGGCCGAATCTCAACTTGTAAGTGTTGGCGCCGCCTGCAAGCGCAAGGATCTGGTTGCCAAGACAGATACCAAGAGTCGGAGTAGACATATTGATCAACTTTGAAGCAGTCTTGATCGTACTAGTGCAGACCTTGGGGTCGCCCGGCCCGTTGCTTATCACCACTCCCTTTGGGTTATATGACATCGTTTGCTCATACGTTGCATCCCAGGGCAGCCGGACAACCCTATACCCCGTGCGCATAATATTGCGTATGATGCTATATTTTACGCCGGTGTCAAGCACCACGATGCAGTCCTTGCCCTTGTCGCCATACTCTTGAGCCCCCTTTGTCGAAACCTCTGGCATAAAGTTCAATCCCTCGTACTTGGCACTTGCAAGCATCTTCTTCAAGAGAGATTCATTAATGGCATTTTCAGACACAATAATTGCGCCCATCATGACTCCATGCTCCCTTAACTTTTTCGTCAGCTCTCTTGTGTCGATATTATAGATCCCCGGTACCTTTTCCTCGTAAAGCCATTGATCGAGTGTCTTTATGCAGCTCCAGTGGCTTGCAATGTCCGATAGACCATGAATAATCAATCCTTTGACCTGAATCCTATCTGACTCAAAGAACTTGGGCTGACCATACTCGTCCTTTATGTCATAGCTTGGGACCCCATAGTTACCCACAAGCGGATAGGTAAGGCACAATATCTGACCCCTGTAAGAAGGGTCCGTCAGAGTTTCTGTATAGCCGACCATGCCAGTGTTGAACACTACTTCGCCAGCAATTCCTGATGGGTAGCCAAAGCCAATGCCATCAAAAACAGTACCGTCTTCTAGCATCAGCTTGGCAGCATATCCTGTGTATGTCTGTTTAAGTGTAGGAATTTTTTGAACCCTTACCAACTGTCAAGATTAGCAAATTTAAGTTTTGCTTTACACAGGATAGAGTAATATTGTTGGGAAGCTCATGGTAATATATCGTTGCACAATGGCTGACCAACAACAACAACAGCGCTGTGCCATTTGTGGCTCGCGGTTTGCTGAGAGAAAATGCTACTTTTGTGAAAGCAGAGTATGTACATCGTGCACTGTTTCAGCAGATGTGTCCGGCTACACTACTAAATGCATCAGCTGCTACAGGAAAAAGATAGATAGGCTTGGGTTCATTACTCTCTTGAAGAGAAATTACTACCTCATAGGAATCATTGTGGCTTTCTGGCTCTTCACCGTCTTCCCTTTGCCGTTTATGCAGCTCGCCGGCATAGACGTCGACCCGAGCGCATTCCAGCCTGTCCTGATAGCGACGGCGGTCATGACCATTCCTTTTGTATTCATGTTTCTGGCGTGGCAAAAAAGGGCACCTAGAGGCTCTTAATAGTACTGTATTTAAAGATGAAATATAAAAAACGTCTATTGAGAATGTTTCTTATGCACGTCAAGGACGGCCGACTCGCTTGAAGTTGGTCTTACATTAGAGAACATAGAGCCGCTAGAAGGTGTAGATAATAATTGCCAGTTCTGAGTACTGAAATCTTATCTGGGATACCTAGTAGTCAAGCTACCTGTACCGGGGTCATTGTTAGATAAGTATTGGCTCGATATTCTCACACTATTGTAGCTTCAATTACGGAGTTATCTGTTTGCAGGCATTCGGATCTTGACAATCAGATTAAGGCAACAGGTTAGCTAATACATCGCCTTTGCGACAAATGCTGCAAATTCGGTAGTGGAGAGCTTGCCGCCGATATCTTTTGTCTTTTTATCCTGCTTGAGCATACTGACAATGGAATCTTCTATCCGTCTAGCTTCTGCCATCAAATTCTTATCGCCATATTTATCTGAGAGCCATTCGAGCATCATCTTTGCAGACAGAAGGATAGAGGAAGGGTTGGCAGCGTTCTTTCCTGCGATGTCAAATGCAGCGCCATGCACTGGCTCAAAGAGAGCAAACTGATCTCCAATGTTGGCAGCTGGTCCCATGCCAAGTCCCCCGACCACCTGAGCAGCTTCGTCAGACAGTATGTCGCCAAACAAGTTAGTGGTGACAATAACATCAAATTCCTCTGGATTGCGAATTAGGTTCATCGATGCTGCGTCAACATACAATTCACTGTACTGAATCTTCGGGTAGTTCTTGGCAACTGACCTGCACACTGCAGAAAATAATCCATCTCCCTTGCGTAGGACATTGGCCTTGTGCACTGCGACTACTCTAAGCTTGTTGTTACGCATCATCGCTGTCTTGAAGGCATATTCTGCGATCCGCCTGCTGGCCTGCTCTGATGTAACTCTGAGTGCCACTACTGTGTTTTCGTCTGGATTGAACTCCCATCCAAGGTAGACGTCCTCCGTATTTTCCCTTACCGTGACAAGGTCGACGTTATTTGAGATGCTCGGAATATTAGGGTACGATTTGGCCGGCCTGACATTTGCATAAAGGTCAAATATCCTGCGAAGAACGATTATCACATCGGCCGCGGTCTCGCCAACTGGCCCCTTCAGGCACGCTTGCGATTTCTTGATGATGTCTAGCGCCGATTCCGGCAATGCTTTGCCAAACTTGGCAAGAGCTCTGTCGCCGGATTCGACTTCATGTATGTCAAATTTTGTTTGGGAATTGTCATTTATCGTTTCAAGGATCTTTTTTGCTGCCGCTGTCTGCTCTGGCCCAATGCCATCTCCATTGATGAGGGAAATATCATATCTTGCCAATTGGATATCCTATGTTAGAGCAGCAGTATCTAGCTTTTGGAATAGAGGACCTTTCTTAGCAGTACTTTGTTGATTGCGTCCATCATTGCTTGTACGGATGCAACGACGATGTCTTCGCCTGACTTGCGCGCAGATACGACGTTCCCATCCTTGTCTTCGACCTTTACTGTAACTTCTGCAAGCGCGTCCGAGCCTCCCGTTATTGAGTCAAGCCTATATTCTCTTATCTTGACATTTGCCATTTCTCCTGATATTTTTTGTATCGCTTTTAGCGCTGCATCGACAGGACCAACACCAATGTCTGATGCAATGAAATCCTTGCCGTTGGCGTTGAGCCTTACTACGGCAGTCGGTATGATGTTCATTCCAGTGACTATGTGAAAGTCATAGAGCTTGAACTTTTCTTCAAATTTGTTGTTATCCATTACCCCGCCGGCTATTGACAATAGTTCCGATGTAGTAATGGGTTTACCATTGTCGGCTATGTTCTTTTGCTTCTCCACTATGATATGAAGCTGCTCGTCAGTCGGCTTGATACCAAACTCTTCAAGCATCGCCTTGATGCCATGTGCGCCAGCATGCTTGCCAGCTTGGAGCCATCTTTTCCTACCCACAAGCTCAGGGCTTATGGGCTCATAGGTAAGTGGATTGCTGATGATGCCATGAGTATGAATTCCAGATTCGTGGCCAAAGGCGTTTTCACCAATTATTGCCTTGTTTGGCTGTACAATTATGCCCATCGTGTTTGAAACGAACTTAGAAGTTTCATAGAGCAACTGTGTCTTGATATTGTGCTTCTTGCTGTACAAGCATTGGAGCGCCATTACAAATTCTTCAAGCGATGCGTTGCCAGCACGCTCACCAAGACCGTTTATGGTGACATGTGCGCATGCAGCGCCGGCGCTCACACCTGCTATCGAATTAGCAACTGCAAAGCCAAAATCGTCGTGGCAGTGAACGCTTATCGGGAGCCTTGTAGCTTGCTTGACCTCTTTTACAAGCTCGGCAATGTATTGGGGAGTTGCATAGCCCACAGTATCGGGTATGTCCAGCCTGTCCGCACCTGCCTCTGCTACCTCCTTGAACACCTTAACCAGGAACTGCCTATCAGATCTTGTTGCATCCTCTGCTGAAAACTCTACATGCAAGCCATGTTTTTTAGCATATTCTACTGCGCTAATTGCCTTATCAGAGACCTGCTGACGAGTCATTTTCAGCTTATACTGCATATGAATGTCAGAAGTTGCTATGAAAGTATGAATGTACTTCAAATCACATTTGATAGCACTATCAATGTCAATCTGACTTGCGCGAGCAAGGCCAAAAATTTCAGCCTTCAATCCTTGCTTTACTATTGCCTTGATCGCCTGCATCTCGCCATGCGATACTATTGGAAACCCTGCCTCTATTGCATCGACCCCAAGTTCATCCAGTCGGATCGCGATCTGGATCTTCTGGTCTGGTGTTATCGTCACGCCAGGCGTCTGCTCGCCGTCTCTCAGAGTAGTATCAAAGATCTTAACACTATCGACGTTATTCAATGAATTTCTAGACGCGTTCAACTCTCCACTCTACCTCTAGGAAGGGCTGAAACTCCGGTTCTTGACAACTGCGCAATTCCATAATGCTCGACTAGATTCTTAAATGCATCTATCTTATCGGGCGTGCCAGTTATCTCAACTGTTATTGTCTCCTTGCCAATGTCTAAGATATTGCCTCGAAATATGGTAGCATAATTGACTATATCACTTCTTGTTGTTGGATCAACGGCCTTGATCTTGATGAGCGCAAGCTCACGATATACTGTCTTGTCCGTCTCAAGCACCTTTACTTCTATAACGTCTATAAGCTTGCGCAATTGCTTTACCAACTGATCAAGTGTCTTTTCATCGCTGTTAGTGGTTATCGTCATTCTAGAGAGGTCCTGTTGCTCAGTTGATCCCACTGTAATGCTTTCGATGTTAAAACTGCGTGCCCTGAAGAGATTGGTGACTCTGAAAAGCACGCCAGGTTTGTTTTCGACAAGGGCAGACACAATGTGCCATGATTCATTCTGAACGGTAGCTGCAAACAATTTTCCATTACCCTCCTACAATCATGTCCTTGAGGCCAGTTCCGGGTGCTACAAATGGGTAGACGTCTTCCTCAGGATCAATTGGGATGTCTATTACTGTTGCTACGTCAGATTTGAGCGCCGCTTTGATAGCTTTCTCAAGCTCGTGCATTGATTCCGCTCTTATGCCCTGAGCGCCATATGCGTCGGCTATCTTGACATAGTCGGGGCAGTTGTGCTGATGTACTCCACTGTAGCGTCTGTTGTAAAATGTGCGCTGCCACTGGGCTACCATTCCAAGCATGTAGTTGTTCATGAGTAATACTATTACGGGCAGCTTATCAAGTACCGACACCGCAAGTGAGTTTTCAGTCATGTTGAACGATCCGTCACCGGCGATATCGACTACAGGAACATTCGGTCTGGCAACCTTGGCGCCTATCGAGGCTGGAAATCCAAATCCCATCGTGCCAAGGCCGGTCGAGCTGAAAAACGTGCCAGGTGTTATCACGTCAAAGTGCAAGGATGCCCACATTTGGCATTGGCCTACTTCTGTCGTGACTATGGCATTAGCCGGTAACAACTCGCGCAATTTCTTGAGCGACTTTTTAGCCGTTATCTCCCTTGGGTAGTCCTTGAGGGTTTCAGTATAGTACTGTATAAGCTCTTTTCTACGCTTTAGCCAGGGGTTATCTGAGTCTTTCTTAATCATCTTCTTTGAGAACATTTTAACAAGTGTGCGGAGTGAGGACTTCACGTCGCCTACCAGCGCAACGTCTACTGATTTGTTCTTCCCGATCTCTGCTGGGTCAATATCCAAGTGGATTATGCTCATACCCTTACCAAACTCGTCAAATTTGCCGACAGATCTATCCGAAAATCTTGCACCTACAGCCACGATGCAGTCTGCCTCTAGGATTATTTTGTTAGCTTCTGCGTGGCCGTGCATCCCTATAGGTCCCATGGCAAGCGGGTGGTTCTCAGGGAATGCGCCCTTGCCCTTGAACGTAGTCACAACCGGTATCTTGACGAGCTCTGCAAGAGCTTGGAGTTCCGAAAAAGCTCCTGAGAGGATTACGCCACCGCCTGCCATTATTATTGGTCGCTCTGCGTTGAACAAAAGCTCGACTGCCCTGACCATCTCTGAGAGGTCTGCCTCTATGTTTGGATTATAGCCTCTAACCTTGATAAGCTCTGGAAACTTCATGTTGGCTGTTGCCTGCTGTACGTCCTTAGGAATATCAACAAGTACTGGGCCAGGTCTGCCGCTCTCTGCAATGTATACTGCCTTTTTGATCATTTCTGGGATCTCGGCTGCAGCACTTGGTTGGAATGAGTATTTTGTGCAGGGGTTTGCAACGCCAATAATGTCTGTCTCTTGGAAGGCATCCTTGCCTATCATGGCAAGCGGCACCTGACCAGTTACGGCTACAATTGGAGAAGAATCAGCATATGCAGTGGCAATGCCTGTTACGAGGTTTGTGGCACCTGGACCTGAGGTTGCAAAGCATACACCAGCCTTTCTCTTTATTCTAGCGTAACCGTCCGCCATATGAGCAGCCGATTGTTCATGCCTTACTAGGATATGCCTGAAGTTTGCATCTACCAACGCATCGTATATTGGCAGGTTCGCTCCTCCCGGAAGTCCAAAGACTACGTCTACACCCTCTTTCTCTAGGGCTTGAATCAACGCTTTTGCACCTGTCATTTCAACCAATTTTATCTCTCACCAAATTGATTTGCATAAGCCGTGCTTGCTAAAGCACAGAGTTTGCCCTAGGCAACCCACAGCAGAACCAGAACATGAATGTTGTGTCCATAACAATATCCGCTGTCAGCTCGAGGCATTTTTATTTATGTGGAGGGAAATTATTTATAAAGTTTATGGGAAATATATGACAAAAGCTAATGAAACGATATTGTAGCTCGACCAAGGAAAAAGCAATTTTTATCTCATCTTCAATGAGTTTATTTTTTGTAATTATTGCAAAGTGAAGCCAGTGATTCGTAATTGAATGGATCTGCTGAATATAATATACAGTCTATTAGATCTCTAGTCGATTAACATGTTTTTGTAGTCTCGACTGTCAAGTAGAAGGGCGAAATTGGATTAGGCATTTATTCTAGCTAGTTATCGTGCATATTTTTGTCATATTGAAAATTATGATAGCACCAAAACAGCTATTTCTCAAGACTATTCAGTATCAATATATTTACTACAGCACGATATACATCTTCTCCTTTCAAAGGACACAGTTAGCAGAGATGCCATTTCCATTTTCATACAAGTCCTAACAAGAGCAGTACCGTTGCCGCGAGATATATCAATCCCCATATTGCCAATTTTCTTGCATAATCAGTTCTTCTGGCCTCATTTAGTCGTAGACTGAGTAACAATATGGTCGATGCGATAAAAGGGATTATTGCTGTGCAATCATTGTCCTATCTAGCAATGGCAACGAAGAAGTTCTTGATAGAGAGGCAAGAGAAAGAAGAATAAGAACACCAGCAATTATTGTTGCATTTGCCTGAATTAAATCATTATCATCAAAAACCATTCGATATCAGTTAGTTAGTAGTGCTAAGAACATAATATAAATAAAAATTGAGGATCCTTAATATTACCCTTTCTTATCCCTTGGTTATCTCTATCCTGCATTATCTCTGACCTCTCCTGCATAGATATGATAGATCAGACACGCTTTTTGCGGCGTTCCAAACCTTCCACCGCTTTTCGTCATTTTGCGCCACTTGTATTATCAGCTTGCTGCTGCGATAGCTCAAGAAGTCTCTTTGCTTGTTCCTGTCCTGTCACAGGCAATAGTTTTGGATCAAGCAAACCAACTTGAACAAGAAGAGATGCTTGATCCCAGTATATGTGTTCATGAGCAATCTTCCCATTTCTGAAATTCATTATTACCACATGTGGAAGCTCACTGTACCTTCCTGTAGGTGGAACACCTGGTAATATGAAATCAATTTCTCTATCGTGAGTGAAACTAAGGACAAGCTCATCAACAACCTGATCTTTGTCAACAGTCCTTGAGATGCGCACAACCTTTGTG
>JALYGW010000002.1 GCA_030776915.1 Thermoproteota archaeon | reverse complement strand
GTGATTGGTTTAAGAGCACTTGTACTTTTCTCATGTGTAGATTCTTTGAAGAAGATGAGCGTGCTTTGGATCTAACCCTTAAGACTTCTTTGCGTTTTCAATGCATATGTGACTGTGAGGCAACTATCTGAGCTTGAGTAGCTCAAAGTGGTACAACTGCTTTTTTGATGTATCTGATTCCAATAGTGATGGCAGTAGTATTATTAAATAGTAGGAGAGAGAAGCGAAAAAGCAAGTTAAAACTTAAATTCACTTCAAAAAGTATGCCTTTTATTGTTGGAAGGACTTACTCTTATCAAGCTGGGCGGCTCTGTTGTCACCTTTAAGGAAAAGCCGCTTGCAGCTAATATCGATGCGATAGATGGTATTTCGCGCGCTCTGACACAATTAGGCGTTCCTGTCATAATTGTGCATGGCGGTGGCTCGTTTGGCCACTACTGGTCGATAAAATATGATATGCATACCAAGTCGGCCAACTACGACATCCATGGAGTCTCCATAGTGCATGAGTCAATGATCGCACTAAATCAGATAATCGTTAATTCCATGATAAGGGTGGGGCTTAATCCATATGGCATGCCACCATCGGCTCTTACTACAGGCCACAAGCCAATTGTAGCAAAGATAAAGCACATCTATGCGATGGCCCAGTCAAAGGTAATACCAATAACGTTTGGCGACATAGTCTATGTTGGAGGTACCAAATATTCCATCCTATCCGGCGACGCACTCATGACAATTCTGGCAAGAGCACTGCGACCGTTAAGGATCATTTTTGCGACCAATGTCGACGGCGTATACAAAGACAGCGTAAGCAGAGAACTTGTAAACGAGATACAGATCGAAGACAAAAGTAAATCGATTGAGTTCTTCAGGGCATCAGGCACCGACGCAACGGGTGGAATGCAAAGAAAGGTTATAGAAGCATTTAAGATTGCATCACACGGAATGGATGTAGTGATGATAAACGGACTTATGCCCGAACGCATTATAGAGGCAGCAGAAGGTACGCTAAAGGTTGGCACAGTAGTAAAGGGGAGAAAGAGCTAGTTGCCAGACACTTTTGACTCGTCCTCTGATATCGAGGTAATCAAGCAGCGCAAAAAGGAAGGGATAGACATCCCACTTCAGAAGAACGTACAGGCGAAAACTACTTCGACATACTTTGAATACGTCAAGCTAGTGCATAACGCACTGCCTGAGGTGGACTATGATGATATTGACACTTCGATGACTTTTCTTGGGAAAAGGTTTTCAGCACCGATTATAATTGACTCTATGACTGGCGGCACTGACGAGGCAACTGTCATCAACGGCAGGCTGGGTGAGCTCGCAGAAAAGTATGGCTTTGGCATGGGGCTTGGGAGTCAGAGGGCAGGGCTCAAAAGTGAACAGCTTGCTGCCACCTATTCGATAGCAAGAAAAAATGCACCAAATGCGTTCTTAATAGCAAACATAGGTGGGGCACAACTTTCCAAGGGGTTCACGGTAGACGAAGCTAAAAAAATAGTAAGAATGATTGGGGCAAATGCGCTGGTGGTACACCTGAACCCGCTGCAGGAGCTTGTACAGCCAGAGGGCGAGCCGCGCTATAAGGGAGTTCTTGCCCAGATTTCAGAGCTTGCCAAGACCATAGATGTACCGCTGATAGTCAAGGAGGTGGGTGCAGGGATTTCAAAGGAGGTTGCCATAAAACTGGAGATGGCCAACGTTTCAGCGATCAATATCGCCGGGGCTGGCGGCACTACTTGGGCTGGTGTTGAAAAGATACGGGCAGAATCTCTCAAAGACGACCTGAAAAAGCACCTCGGAGAGATGTTCTGGGATTGGGGCATTCCTACAGCGGCCAGCCTCATAGAGGTCAGGCGCGCAGTGAAACTGCCGCTCATTGCATCAGGCGGTCTGCGCAATGGGCTCGAAGTTGCAAAGTGCATAGCGCTTGGTGCCAGCATGACCGCAATGGCATATCCATTCCTTCAAACAGCTGCGCAGTCACGCGAAAGTCTCTTTGCATTTGCAGATACAATTCTTGCAGAACTTAAGAGCACAATGTTCCTTGTTGGAGCCAAAAACATCGCCGCACTTGCTAGCTCAAGATATATATTGACAGGAATGCTAGCACATGAGGTTAGTAACCGTACATGAAGGCAGACAGCATCAAAAGCGAGCTGGAATCTTATGCTTCTACCGTGAACAACTTTATACTTGCATTTGTTGAGGGCAAGCCAAAGGAGCTTTACCAGGCTTCGTCACATTATATCCGCACAGGAGGCAAGCGTTTGCGGCCATTCATGGTCCTCAAGGGCTGCGAAATGCTAGGGGGAAGCGCCGAGAGGGCTCTTCCTGCAGCCGCTGCAGTTGAGCTTGTTCACAACTTTACACTTGTACATGACGATATCATGGACAATGATGAAATTCGGCACGGCACTGCAACTGTGCACAGATACTATGGCATGCCGCTTGCAATTCTTGCAGGCGATATTCTATTCTCAAAAGCGTTTGAACTGTTAACGTTTAACTGTAGAAAGGCAGGAATTCCAGACAAGTCGATAATTGACATGGTGGAGCATCTTTCATTTGCGTGCACGGAAATATGCGAGGGACAAGCAATAGACGTAGAAGTGGCATCAAGCGCCAAGTTTCCAAGCTTGCAGCATTACATCGACATGATTGGCAAAAAGACTGCTACGCTCTTTGAAGTATCATGCGTACTTGGCGCGCTGTCATCTCCAAATCACACTACTAGCGATGTCAGAAACCTCTCTTCATTTGGCCGCAACATCGGTATTGCTTTCCAGTTGGTAGATGATCTAATAGGTGTGATAGGTGACCCTAAGCTGACAGGCAAGGCCGCAGGCAATGACATTCGAGAAGGCAAGAAGACATATCCAATACTACTTGCTCTGAAAAACGCCAACAAAGAAGACGCAGAAAATATCAAGAGGGTATTTGGTACAAGAGGGAAGGCCTTGAGCCAAGATATCAAGGAGGCTGTCAGGGTCATCTCTCATATTGGTATAGAGCAGGACGTGAGGAATGAGGCAAGAAGATACTTGCATGAAGCAATCAAGTCAATTGAAGGTTACAATAACTCTGATGCCAGAAGAGCTCTTCAGTTCTCGGCAGATTTTGTGGTGGACAGGAGTCTGTAGTAATACGTGCCAATCGATCCGAATACTGAGAAATTCATCAAAATCATTGCATTGAAGAATTCAGTTGAGCATGGCGGCAAGGCACAATCTGACGCAGTGATCGCCAAGTTTGTCGGCTTGAAGCCAGAATTGCGTAGCCAAATAAAGTCGCTTATCTCTGAAATCAAGGCAGTTGTGCAGCAAATAAATGTACTTTCGCTTGCAGATCAAAAATCGCTTCTTGAAGAGCTTGTACCGAGCGAGTCAGCTGCAAAAAAGCAGGTTGCAGAGCAGAAACAGCAACTGCCTCCGCTTGAAGGAGCCATGCAGGGCAAGGTGGTTACTCGATTTCCGCCTGAGCCAAACGGCTACCCCCATATTGGGCATGCTAAGGCAGCTATAATTGACGAAGAGTATGCCCGAATGTACAGCGGCAAGCTGATTCTCCGCTTTGATGATACAAACCCGCTCAAAGAAAAGGTTGAATATTACGACGCCATAGCTGAGGGGCTGAAATGGCTTGGAGTTAAGCCTGATATTGTTAAGAATACTTCCGACGACATTGAGCTTTTGCATAATTATGGAAGAAAGCTGATCGAGCTGGACGGCGCATATGTATGCATCTGTAGCCAGGAGATGATACACGACCTCCGAGCAAGGGGCGTCCCCTGCGAGTGCAGGCGCGATCCTGCAACCGCGCTTGATAGGATTGGAAAATTGTTCGGTGGCTCATACGAGCATAATGAAGCCATTGTGCGATTCAAGGGCGACATGGCCGACCAGAATACTGCTATGCGTGATCCAGCGCTTTTCAGGATAATAGACTCTGATCACCCTAAGCTGGGCAATAGAGTGCGGATTTGGCCGACCTATGACTTTGCGGCTCCAATTGAAGACAGCATCGATGGAGTAACACATGCTTTTAGGACAAAAGAATACGAGCTTCGCAACGCGCTCTATTTTGCAATCCTTGACAGGCTCAGTTTAAGAAAGCCGTACCTTATTGAATTTTCAAGGCTGGAGTTTGAAGGAATTCCAGTTTCAAAGCGAAAGATAAAGCCACTTATAGAAAATGGCACAATCAGAAGCTGGGATGACCCGCGGCTCCCAACACTTGCTGCGCTTAGAAGGAGGGGCTTTGTGCCCGAGGCGATACGCAAATTTGTGCTATCGCTTGGCCTTACGCTTGCAGAAACTAAGCCTCCTTTTGAAAGCCTAGAAGCTTTAAACAGGAAGATAATAGATCCAATATCGCTGCGGCTGTTCTTTGTGAAAAACCCTGTCGAAATGTATGTCAGGGGCGGTCCAGAAACGGAGGTCGTACTCAAGAACCATCCTACTGATGCCAACCTTGGGATAAGGACGGTGAAGGTTGGTGACCGGTTCTATATCTCTGAAGATGACGTAGCAGGACTGAAGGTTGGAGCCGAATTTCGGCTCATTGAGTTATATAACGTCAAGGTAACGAGCATAGATTGGAAGAATAGCGCCCGCTTGATAATAACAGCTGAGGCTAGTGGTAACGAGATCCGGCAATCTATGCCGAAAATACAGTGGATTGCAAAGAATGATATAATTGACTACAAGGTCATGGTTCCCAAGGAACTCTACACGAGCGAGGAGGAATACAACACTAACAGCCTTGAAATATCGCAAGGTTTTGCAGAATCTTTTGTGTCCCACCTTGAGCCTGATGCACGGGTTCAATTCGTGAGATTTGGATTTTGCAGAATCGACAGTAATCAAATCGCAATAATGACGCACAGGTAAATGGACAATGAAGGTAGCAAGAATCCGAGATAGCAAGGTAAAGGAGACATACAGCATCATATCTAATGATGGAAAAAGCATTGTCACAAGGTTGGAAATACAGCAGCAGACAGGCATACCTCTCCCCCCAAACATCAAGGACTTTGTGTTCGGAGGATGGCTTGACGAGGTCAAGCATCACAAGTCCAATCTGAAATTCAATCAGAAAGTGAGCGATGTCGAGCTCTTGGTGCCGATACCAAACCCTCCAAAGATAGTCTGCCTTGCCTTTAACTATTACGATCATGCGCGTGACGCAGGGCTCGCTCCTTCAGATGAGCCTGTAATATTCATGAAGCCAAGAACCGCTCTTAACGAGCCGTTCAAAGACATCATCTGTCCATCATTCGTAACTCGTCTTGACTATGAAGCCGAGCTTGCAGTTATCATTGGCAAAGAGACGAAGAAGGTGTCAGAAGATAAAGCGCTTGATTCTGTCTTTGGATACATGATACTAAATGACCTTTCTGCAAGAGATATCCAGTTCAAGGACAAGCAGTTTACTCGAGGCAAGGGGATCGATACTTTTGCTCCATGCGGACCGTGGATAACGACCAAGGACGAGATCTCAGATCCTCAGAACCTTCGCATAACAACTAAGGTTAATGGCGAAACACGCCAAAACTCATCGAGTTCAAACATGGTTATCCCAGTCAGGCGGATAATTTCTACGCTTAGCGTGACTATGACGCTTGAGCCAGGGGACATCATTTCGACAGGAACACCTGCTGGAGTAGCAATGTCAATGAAAGAGCCAAAATATCTAAAGGATGGAGACGCGGTTGAAATAACGATAGAAAGACTGGGCACTATAAGGAACCACATAGTATATCACTAACTTTAAAGCAAGAGCATTACTGCCAAGAATGACTTGACATGGATAGTAATCGTGTGGCAAAGACATTCTTTGCTAACGTGAACGAGGGCTGGATAAGAGAGAAAAAACCAGCTCAGAAGGAAATGTGAAGAATTGTTAGAGTCAAACGGCTATAAGCCGGAAGTATATGGATGGAATGTGATAGAATATTTGATTATTGGAGAGAACCTTTAATCTCTGGTGGCCCAGAAACCTAAAACCACGAAAAGAAAGTAGCAGAAGTGATGGACTTTGAGCGAGAGTGGCTCTCAAAGATCCGATGGAACCAAGGAACATTCCACTACTGCTGCCTCAAAATAGAAGGTTGGCTATATGCGCTGTCTGATAAAAAATTGTCCCTGCCGATCCTTGTATCAGGCTAGGATGGTGATGGTTTTGTTCTGCTCAACCTTGTTATTTCCTGTTCTAACAGCCTGGCATAGTATTCGTACGACTCTGCCAACTTCCCTCTGATGTTTGCAAGCTGCATCGACAAGTTAAGGGCATCAAGGCAAGTTTCAAGCGACCGCTCAGTTGCAAATTCATTCATGGCCTTGTTGAACTGGGAAATGATCTTCCTCTGATCGTCGCTCTGCTCATTTATGGTCTTGGTAAGCTGATCGATCTCGTTAGAGCCACCAAAGCCCTTTCCTTTGAGCCAGTCTACCATGTATACAACACTAGATTGGAGCGAGAATCAAATAAAACTTGCCTATTTTTGTCCATTTGAGCAGGTACTGGTACAGCTGAAAATTAAAAATGTATTTATTTGTCGTTTTCTGAACTTCAGAAGTATATGGTAGTTGACAACAAAGCCAAGCTATCATACATCCAAATAATCAAGGAGGATCTTGGCATATTCCACATTACTCCAGATGATGGCCCAATTCCTGACTTTAAGGCTGGTCAGTTTGTCACGCTTGGCTTCCATATCCCAAGCGAAGGCAAAGTAGTCCGCAGGGCTTACTCTATCGCATCACCTCCTGAGCAGAAGAAGCGCTTTGAGCTGTACATTCGCTGGGTACGCAAGCCGGTGCCTGGTAGGCTCACAACTGAACTGTTCAACAGAAAGGAAGGCGACGAAATACTTTGGGTTAAGCCTACAGGCATTTTCACAATAAACGAAAAGCTTCATGACGGCAGGCCGGACGATCGAAGGATGGTTTTGATTGGCGGAGGGACAGGCCTTGCTCCGTTCCTATCATATTCCCTCCACCTCAAGGCAATAGGAAGCAAGCGCGAAATAGTCGTGCTGCACGGTGCAAGTTATATCGATGAGCTAGGCTACAGGGATCTCCTGATGTCTCTTGAAGATGAGAGTATTGATAAAGGCCGTGACAAGTGGAACTTCCGCTACCGCGCAAGCATCAGCAGACCGCAGGAGTGGTTCAACAGGTCATGGAGCGGACAGAAGGGCAGAGTTGAGTCATTCCTCAGGCCAAAGCCAGGCAAGGAGCTCTCTCCCCTTGAGGAGCTGGCGGGTGAAAAGGTGACGCCAGAAAACACATCATTTTACATCTGCGGCTGGCAGGGAACGATAGACGGCGCGCTAGATTATTTGATTCCAAAAGGCTTTGTCACTGAGCGCAATAAGAGAAAGGATGGGGGCTACGACATCAAGTTCGAATCATACGGCTAATCATTCTCCTTTTCCCTTTTTTAAAGCCTTATATCTTGGTAAAATGCGATTAGAATGATGAAGTTTGAATTTGAAGAATTTGCTACAGTAGAGGATGTTTTTCTCTACCTTGTTTCTGTTGCACCATACATGAAGCAAGTCATGCCCATTAGTTCGTACAAGGGATACATCTTTTCTCTTGTGCCACTGACTCCACTTTCAGGAGAGATTCTGATGATGATATATACTAAGGGAAAAGTGGACCCCGGCCTTGTCGAATTTGACATTTCGACAAAGAAATACCGGCCTGTGACATCAGTCGAGCGTGCAGACAAGAATTACTTTGTAGTCCTGACGCCCAAAGTTGCAACGCTTGCAGATGAAGCGATCAAGAATCTACAATAAAAAATTGCTAGAGCCGTGACGGCATCGTAGCCGTCACAGACTGTTTGCGTGAGTATCGCTCGACTATGTCTTCTGGCACTTGTCCGTTGAACAATTCTTTTGAGAGCCCGCGCAGATATCTCATGACTGCCCAAGTGCCGGACTTGATGAGCGCTGCCATAAAGACCTTCATTGCTGGACCGTATGTCTTATTCCTGATGATGATCGGGATAATGTCGTTTATCACGCGCAGATTGTGCTCCCAGCACCTCCAGAATAGCGTGAATTGCGCCTCGTTGAGGTTGCCAAAATGCATCGAGTTCTTTTCAGAAAAGTCTTGATAAAGTAATGGTGCAACCAAGCCGCGCATGTTCATGTGCCTAAAGTCGTCGATAAGATCGATTGTGTATTGTGTTTCGTCTGGTGTCTCATCAGGCCATCCTATGATTAATGTAAGCGCAGGGAACCAATTATTTTGATTGAGTATCTTGCAGCCTTCTCTTACCACTGAACCCCACTCTTCGGGTTGAAACGGCTTTGTCTTAACACCAAGGTGCTTCTTGACCATCCTTGGCGCAACTGTCTCGACTCCAAGGTTGGTTGCAAGCCATCTGCCGCCGGCGACATTCATTTCATTGATCTCGGACATCTTTTTTATAAGGTCGGGCGAAGATGCAACCGCAGAAAGTGTCATGTGAGTTGTTCCAACAAAGCGTGCACCGGTAGATTTCAGGCCGCTCCACAGCTCGGTGATAGCATCTGCATTTGGAATAAAGTCCTTGTTATCACAACCGTAAAGCAGCATCTCGTCAGATTGAAGCCAGATGGAATCAAAACCATAATCAAGGTTAATCTTGGCCTCCTTCTGTAGCCTCGCAAGTGGAAAGTCCTTTTTTGAGCGCTTGTTGACATCACAAAAGTCGCAGCCTCTGCCGCAGCCACGCATAGCCTCGATGAGGGAATTGACCGTCGGTCCTTGCATCATAGGGATATTTTCGATGTTGCGGACAAAGGTATGCAAGAGTTCTGGCGCGTCACCAGCCTCCAAGTCATGGAAAAGATCGAGAGCCAGCTCGTCTGCCTCGCCAATGACCACCGTGTCAATGCCGTGAATCTTCATCCTATCGGGCTTGGCAAGCTCCCAAGAGCCGTTACCTCCAACGACCACCTTGAAATTGTATTTCTTCTTTAGCTGAATAATGGAAGCGCACATCTTTTTGAACTTCATGGCGACGTATGAGAGTTTTTCTGGAGACATTGTTGTCGTCACTGGCGCCATGCCAAGTGGATCCATGACATTGATGCCGATGACCTTTGTCTCTGAGCCAACACACTTGTCGAGCATCTCAGGGTGGGCAAGAAGGATCTCGTCGCGCTTGTATTCTTTCAAAAGCGCTGCTTCGATCCTTCTCAAGCCGCACTGTGCAACCTTGACCTCTCCTGTGTTCGGGTCAGTCTCAACACTTGGACAAAAGATCTTGTCAAATACAAATTCTGGTAAAAGCTCATAGGGACCACATGCAATAAAGCCATAGAGGAAGTTGCCCCTGTAGTTTGTCATCAAACTGCGGTCTGCAGTCAGAACTATCCGTTTGCCGCCTGATTCTACCATGCTTTGTGTATCAGTTATCCGATATCCTATGGCTATAAATCTATATTACCATCTTTTCGAGTATGTTTCTTAGTAATTTAGAATAATATTTGAGATTATATGCCGCTAGTGCAATACTCATGCAACATACATATGATAACAAGATCCGCCAACAACCCTGATGACGATGATGATTACCAATAACTGTAACGATGGAATAAATCATCGTCATCAACTTATGATTATCCGATATTGATTAATTCACTACTGTTATGCTATGACATTATTATTACAATTCTTTATTAGCATGGCTTCAAATATCCCCATGCTACATTATTGTTGACGTACATAATTGAGCTTGACAAAAATTTAGTTTATTTAGATCTACTATGTCAGTTTTTTCTACTACTTACCCGTTAAATCTCCATTCCTTCGATGTCTTGCCTCAGCATGTGATAATCTCATCCGCACTATCTTGCATATGATCTCAGATGAGTTTTGATGATATGCCTCATCTAAATGATATGTATGTATCGTATTGTCTGTGAAAGGGTAGCGTCAGACCATGAACAGTCAATTATTTATCTGTTATCTTGTAACTTTTGATAAGTATGGTGAGGCAAGAAATACACTATACTTTATGTCTAAGCAACCAATGAATCTCTTTGAAACTGCTCAATTAGTGGCAATATCTTGTCTTCAACAACAGATATCACATCAGAACCCAAATCAAATGATACCAATAAGTAAAACCATTTAAAATCCTGTTTTTCTTGTTGTTTTTTTTGCTTTTCATCTTTATCGTCCTGGTGGCCTATCATGACAATTGGAACTGTTGCACGAATCAACTTTTCATAAACAGCTATGGCATATCGTTGCTTGCCTATCTTGTTCTCAAAAGTTTCTCGTGTTGATGCACGTAAGACAGTCTGTATGGTGTAATGTTCAGTCTCTTGCCTATCCATTAAAGGCTGTAGGCTCTCTCTATAAGCCGCCTCAATCAGATTTCCCATCTGGTTCGCAATTCCTGCAAACCTAATGGAGGAATCTTTTGCAATAACGCCTTTACATAATCTCTGTAGGCGATTTGGCTGTTGGTCGGAGGGCATATCTATTCTCTCAGTATTGCAAGTCTTAATAAGTATAAAAACCACAAGAAAGACCGATATTCTGCATTCTGCATCAATAAATCATACGCTCTATCTTCAAAGATTTTTTGCAGATAATATAAACTCTAAAAGAAGTAGCAGCAACGAGAGATAATAGGGGTGCGTTATGGATGTTGATGCTTATATCATTTTATTAATATAGTCCTGAATGTCAGGTCAACAAGTGCTGAGTTCTTAATAACTTAGATCTCATTGCTCGTTATAGCTCTGAATATGTATGTGTGTGCGCTTTCCGTCTTGTCTCTATCGTTATCACACTTTGCAAAAAAGTTATGAATAAGGTCATTATTACATATTCAGATTATGATGCTTTCTTCACAATAGCTATCATGAAGTCCTGCGCTATCATGAAGTCCTGCCATAATGTCCATTCTGACTGACTGTCTCTACTCCGTGTTATATCATGAGCTGAAGAATGGAGCCGCAGTTGCATTTTGCATGAATTGCAAGATTTTGTATCTTAAGATTGCCCTATTCAGATCTGCGTCTGTCTCTCCTTCCGTTATGGCCTCTTTTATTTTTCCTATAGCATCTAACTGCTCCATTACAAATTTGCATAACAAGAATGAATCAATTAACTATCATCAAAATATCACGAAAATGACATTACAAAGAATCGCTAGATAATAACCCCTTCATTATGTAACCACTCATTGCTCAGGTTTGCCATTCATCTACTTGTATATATACGCATTTTATTAGAATCATGAAG
>JALYGW010000001.1 GCA_030776915.1 Thermoproteota archaeon | reverse complement strand
CACAATAATAGCAGGCCAATAATTTTAGATCGATGACATGATATGCTTATGCTGATCAACCGTTTGTTCCAAAAATATACTTGGTGCGGAGACGCTTTGTAGGCGGCCTAGCAAGGGTTGTTCTAGATCCTGCAAGCAAATTTCTTCCACTAATCCTAAGTGTTAAGTCTGAACAACTGTAGCAGCGAATTAGGATTTGGGCTAAACATGCTATGGGGTTGCATTACATCCCAGAAATGATCACATGTATTTGCACTCCATACTCCCATGAGCTATGTACAGATTGTCTAACATGTAACACAATTCTGGTTCGACAAGAGATGCCCGGATTATGCTCATGCATCTTGACAGAAAAATTCTAGATTCTTGAGTAATGCATCCATCTGACCCTTCTTTTTGCAGGCAACCCCTCCGTCGAGGACTTCTTCATTATAAAAAGATACTTAAACCCGCGAAGATAAAAGTTGAAGCGCAGCGCGCGACTATGCCATATTGCCGTGTTGGATGTTTGGCTCCTCCTTGCTACGCATACAATGTCTACTGTGTCAAAATATTTGCAAAGACACTCGTAGACGCGAAAGCCTACGGGTGTAAATTTTTTCTTTACCCACTGATCGCCGATTAGCCAGCCTAGCACCTTGCCGGGTTTGAGTACACGATAGCACTCGATCATAACCTTCTCAAGCTCTTTATAGAACTGGTCAGTCTCTGCAGAAATGTGGCCGATGTTGTCAGGATGGTCATTGTAGTTAATGTTGTCGCCATACGGTGAATCAATAAATATCATCTCGGCACTTGCATCCGCAAGCGGTATCTTGCGAGCATCATTCTGAATTATATCAGGCCTAGTAGGCGAAATGTCGTATGCTATATATCTGCGCCCCTCCTCCTTGCATACGTCGATAGTAGTGCCACTTCCTGCCATCGGGTCAAGCACAAGGTCGCCCTGTTCTGTGTACCGCTTGATCATGTTGTATATCACAAACGCTGGCGTCACACCGGCGTATTTGTTGCTTCCCTTCTGAGTCTTGCCGTAATTCTGCCGAGGATAGTCCCATAGTGTAGTCGTTTCAAGCCGTGGATTGTTGTCATCTGCATTCTTTTTTGCGATCTTCAATCTGCCATCGGGGTTCTTGAGATATTGAGAAAGCGATTTCGCTATCTCGCCCTTGAGCATGCCGTGCCAGCTGATCCCGGTGCTAGAGAGGACTTTTTTTGCTCCCATGATGGAGTACACTTTGCCATTGCGGGATACCTTCACTTGGTATGGATATCTGCCTTTCCAAGCTTCAGGCACAATATCCTTTGCGCCATCCGACCTTGCTAGGAAAGTGCCATAGAGCGTATCTGTGTCCAGGTTGAGCAGAAAAAGAAGGTCACCTCTTTTTATTTTCAAAACCTTTTCACCATAAACATGATTTGTTGCAAAGAGCATCCTGTCAAAGCATTCTTGCTCACTCTTGCTGGTGCAGGCGAAGATGTGCCCTTCTGGTGCCTGCCCTACATTCTTCATTTTTATCAGCAGAGATAGCTAGGCAAGCAGATTTAACGATATCGGAAGCGATAATAACTTAATAAAAAATATAAAAGAAAATCATGTTCTGCTTTAGCAGTTATTTTTTTGTCTTTTTTCTCTTATGTTTTTGTTTTTGCAAATCGATTATTTTTACAGTAAAAAACTTAGTTACGCTTGCAGTGCCGAGATCAAATGGACTTTTGCTATATTTGAAACAGAAATATCAACCCTTTCGCTATACATATACACCTAATATTCAAAGAATATGAGTGTTTATTGGAAAAATCATCAATTGATGCGGGAGCAGATTATATTCTAAAAAACCTTTTACGGCACCAATGACATTATTATCGTATCATGACACTCTGTTATCTTTGCAGCACAAGAACAGCCTCAATGGAATGCTCTGAATGCAAGAGACCTGTGTGCAAAAAGTGCACAAAGGATTTCCCATTCTCGAGCAACGCATGCCTTGAATGCGCGGAAAGCATAAAGACGGGTTTGGGGGGCATCAGAAAAGACGAAGAGATTTTTTAACTTTTTCTCATTTTTTCTAAGGTCATAGTTATGCCCAAAAAATTGAAACATCTTCTTGATGTTCACCATTAATAACATGAGAGGCCTTTCTCCTATTTCCTATCTTTAATATAGGGAATTACTTGCAACTAGCCTCAGAGATCTCTGACCACATGACTCATATAACAGTTGCAAAGTTTGGTGGCAGCGCCCTTGGGCTAGAGGGAGCCATGATCCCCCAAATCGTCGACAGGATAAAACAGCTGCAGCAAGGATCTAAGGTAGTCACTGTTTTCTCGGCACCTATGATTGAATATAATGGCAAAATCATCTCTATGACTGATATGGCAATTTATGTGGGTAGAAGTTATGCCTCTTCCACTCCCTTAGAGATTGAAGTGCTAAGAGAGATCTACAAGAAAATATCCTCCAAGTACTTGGACAGCGATCGCCGTCATGAATTTCTTGATACTCTTGATAATTTCTACAGGCAGGTAATAATTTCGCTCAAGCAGGCGGCGGAGAATAGGCGCTTTGTTGATGTGATAAGATCAAGAACGCTTGCATACAGTGGCGAGGTAGCAATGTCATACTTGATGGACTATGTGATGCAGAGCATAGGCCTTAAATCATCACATGTGTTAATCGAAAAGTGGCCGATAATCACTGATGACAACTTTGAAGCCGCCAACTTTATGGTACAAGAGTCAAAACACCATGCCGACCATCTTATCGATCTTATCGATCACAGCGATGTCGTGTCCATGGGTGGCTTTATCGGCAAGACTGTGGATGGACTCGAAACGACATATGAGCGTGGAGGCTCAGACAGGACTGCTGTTGATATTGCAATTTTACTTCATGATCATTATGATGTCAAGATCGACTTTGAAAAGGATAGCGCAGTCTTAAGCGCAGATCCGAGGATCGTGAAAGAAGAGTTAGAATACATACAATATCTATCATACAATGAAGCTAAGCTTGCAGGCATGTTTGGTATGAAAATCCTCGACCCAATTGCGATAAAAGAGATAGACGACAACAACCTTGACATTCCTATTGTTATTACAGAGATGGTCAAGCCAAACGACCATATCACTATGATCAAGAAGAAGCCGCCAGTTTTGGCGCATGCCAATCCGATAAAAATAGTGACCGGCAAGAGAAACTGCGCGATAGTGAGGATGGAGAGCACAGCATCCTCGCATCTTGTGGCATCGCTCCAACTTGACAGGCAGTACCACGATTTTGTGAAATTGTCGCCCTATCTGATCGATGATACTGAGATGACTCGTCTGCTGTTCCTTGACGCAGACTATGTCAGAAGGCATGAGAGGTATATCCGCGCCTACTCCCCTCAGACGGAGATAGTCTATGGTAGAGGGGTAGTTACGCTCATTGGTGATGAGATGTGGCGCGTACCCAAGATCGCATCGACTGCCAGCAGCACAGTAAGTGAGCATGACCTCAATATCCTCAATCTTGACGCTCAGGAGGAAACTTCAAGGATCCTAATAGTGGTCGAGGACAAGGGGACGAATGTTGCAGATGCAATCAGAGCGATACATTCTACAAGGACGAAGATCTATGGGTTGAAATGACACGAGGGAAAATATGGCTCAATGGGTCGCTTGTGGATTGGGATAATGCTAAGGTTCATGTATTAACACACGGGCTTCACTATGCAACAGGTGTCTTTGAAGGTGTACGCTGTTACAAGACAATGAACGGTAGCGCAATATTCCGATTAAGCGATCACATACAGCGACTGATGGACAGCGCAAGGATTTACTTTATGGATCTTGGATACACCAAGCAGCAGCTGGAAAGAGCAGTGATTGAAACTGTCAAGGCAAATGGCATGGAAGAGTGTTACATCCGGCCAATTGCATACTATGGCTATGGCAAGATGGGAGTCAATCCTCTGCCAAACAAAGTGTCTGTCGCCATAGCAGTCTGGAAGTGGGACGAGTACCTGAAAGGGAGCGATGGGGCAGATAAGGGCGTGCGCATGATGGTGTCATCGTGGATAAGAATCGACAACAGAGCAATGCCAATGCGCGCCAAGGCAACTGCCAATTATGCTAATTCTGTGCTTGCAAGGGTAGAAGCTATCAAGGCAGGCTTTGATGAGGCGATAATGCT